>QGUL01000051.1 GCA_003242425.1 Pseudomonadota bacterium
ATATAGCACCCATGCGCTGGCTTGCTTTCGTGCTGCTCCTGCTTCCGTTCGTCCTGCGCGCTGCGCCGGCGGACGACGCGTTCCTCCTTGCGCGCGACGCTTGGCGTGCGGGCGATGTCGCGCGAATGGAGATCGCGTTGCCTGCGGTGGCTGGGCATGTGCTCGAGCCTTATGCCCGCTATTGGTATCTGCAGTTGCGCATCGAGGAAGCGGAGCCCGAGGAAATCCAGGCTTTCCTGCAGGCGCACGAAGGTTCCTATCTCGCCGACCAGTTGCGCAGAGCGTGGTTGCGCGTGCTCGGCAAGCGCGAACAGTGGGCGCTCTACGACGCCGAGTATGCGAAGCTCGCGCGCTCCGAGCCGGAGCTCGATTGCTATTACGCGCTCGCACGCGTGCGGGAAGGCGATCTTGCGGCGGCTGAGGAAGCGTTCACGGTATGGGACGCGGCGCGCGAAATTCCGGAGGGCTGCCAGCCGCTGGTCGCGGAACTGCACGCGGCGGGCAAGCTCGACGCGCGTCAGGTGTGGTTGCGCGTGCGCGCGCTCAATGCCGCGAACCGCACCGCCGCCGTGCCGCAGACACTGGCCTATCTGCCCGAACGCGAGCGGCCCGCCGACAGGCAGCTCGAGCGTATCGATAAGAAGCCCGCCGCATTCCTGCAGCAGGCGGAGCGGCTGAACCTGAAGAAGCGGCTCGACCGCGAACTGGTGATCTACGCCGTGCAGCGGCTGGCGCGCCAGGACGTCGAACGGGCGGCGCAACACTGGCTCGGGCTGCAGCGGCATTTCGGCGATTACGACCGGGCCTATGTATGGGGGCAGCTCGCTTTCCGTGCCGCGCTCAACCACTTGCCTCAGGCGCTCGAATGGTACGGACGTGCCGATGCCGCGCCCCTGAGCGACGAGCAGATCGAATGGCGGGTGCGCGCGGCCATGCGTGCCGGCGACTGGGCGGAAGTGGCGCGTTCGATCGAACGTCTGCCGGAGGCGCTGCGCAACGAACCGGTGTGGATCTACTGGTCCGCACGCGCCATGGCCGCGCTCGGCCGCCACGACGCGGCGGTGGCGCAATACGAGCGCATCGCCGGCGCGCCGCACTTCTACGGCAAGCTCGCGCAAGAGGAGCTGGGCCGCCCGCTGGTGGTGCCGCAGGAGCGGCATCGACCGGACGAAGCGGAATTGCGCGCGGCGGCCGAGCATCCGGGCCTGCGTCGTGCGGTGGCGCTGTTCGACGCCGATCTGTGGCTCGAGGCGGTGCGCGAATGGAACTGGGCGATCCGCGACATGGACGACCGCAAGTTGCTTGCGGTGGCCGAATTCGCGCGCCGCAGCGAGTTGTGGGACCGCGCCATCGCCACGGCCGAACGGACCCGGCAGCTGCACGACTACTGGCTGCGCTTCCTCGCTCCCTATCGCGAGCGCTTCGCCGCGCAGGCGCAGGCCTACGATCTCGACGAATACTGGCTGCTCGGCCTGGTGCGGCAGGAGAGCCGTTTCGTGACGCAGGCGCGCTCGTCCGCGGGCGCGATGGGCCTCATGCAGGTGATGCCCGCCACCGCGCGCTGGATCGCGCGGCGCATGGGCATCGGTTACCACCCCGACCGGATCACCGACGTCGACACCAATATCGCGCTCGGCACCGGCTATCTGCGCTACGTGCTCGATTCGCTCGACGGTCATCCGGTGCTCGCGGCCGCGGCCTACAACGCCGGCCCCAACCGTGCCCGGCGCTGGAAGGCGGACCGTGAATTGGAAGGCGCAATCTACGTCGAGACCATTCCTTTCACCGAGACGCGCGATTATGTGAAGAAGGTAATGACCAACGCCTCCTTCTACGCCGCGCTCTACGGCGGCAAGGCCGCGGGCCTCAAGCAGCGCCTGGGGATCATTCCGCCGCGCACCTCCGAAGAAGGCTACACGCCCACGATCACCGGACAGGCGGGGCTACAATAGCCGCGACACCGCCGCCGCAGGCGGCGGTGCCCGTTTTTCGTGCAGGAGGAATAAAGCCGGTGATCTTCGTCTGCTTCCTTGAACCCGCTCGTTCCGAACACCCGATCGAGGTGGGCCGTGGCTGACATCGTCGTCCTCGGCGGCAGCGGATTCATCGGCCGCCATCTCGTCGAACGCCTGGTGCGCGACCATCACCGCGTACGCGTGCCGACGCGCCGCGCCGAGCGCGCGAAGCACCTGCTGGTGCTGCCCACGGTCGAAGTCGTCGAGGCGAACGTGCACGACGCCGCCGTGCTGCGGCGGCTGTTTCAGGGCGCGGATGCCGTCATCAATCTGGTCGGCGTGCTCCAGGACGGCCGCGGCAAACCCTACGGCGCAGGCTTCGCCGCGGCCCACGTGGAGCTGCCGAGCCGCGTGATCGAGGCCTGCCGGGCCGCGGGCGTGCCCCGTCTTCTGCACATGAGCGCGCTCAAGGCCGCCTCCGACGCCCCGAGCGCCTATTTGCGCTCCAAAGGCGACGGCGAAGCCGTGGTGGTCGGCGCGCGCGGTTACCTGCACACCACCATCTTCCGTCCTTCGGTGGTGTTCGGGCCGGAGGACAGCTTCCTCAACCTGTTCGCGAGGCTGCAGCGCAAGCTGCCCGTCATCGCGCTCGGCTCGCCGCAAGCGAAATTCCAGCCCGTGTACGTCTGCGACGTCGCCGAAGCCTTCGCGCGCAGCCTGTGGCGCGAAGACAGCTACGGCCGGGCTTACGATCTCGTCGGGCCGGCGGTCTATACGCTGGAGGAACTGGTGCGCTACGCGGGCACGGTTTCGGGACATCCGCGGCCGATCCTGCCGCTCGGGCCGCGCGCCTCCTATCTGCAGGCGATGCTGATGGAGTTCGCGCCTGGCAAGCTGCTCAGCCGCGACAACTACTATTCGATGAAGGTGGACAACGTTTCCGACGCGCCGCTGCCCTTCGGCATCCGCGCCACGCCGCTCGAAGCGGTCGCACCCACCTATCTTGCCGCGGGACATCCGCGCGTGCGCTACTTCACCTTCCGCAACTACGCCGGCCGTACCTGGCGCGAACCATGAACCGTCCCGTCCTGCTGATCGGCAACAAAAACTATTCTTCCTGGTCGCTGCGGCCATGGCTCTTCATGGCCCATCACGGCCTCGATTTCGAGGAGCGCCGCGTTTCCTTGTACGCGCCGGGCTCGAAGGAGGAAATCCTGCGTCATTCGCCCGCCGGCAAGGTGCCGGTGCTGCTCGCCGACGGCACGGTGGTCTGGGATTCGCTCGCCATCCTGGAATGCCTGGCCGAACGCCATCCCGAAACGCAGGGCTGGCCTGCCGAGCCCGCGCTGCGCGCTCATGCGCGTTCGATCAGCGCGGAAATGCATGCCGGTTTCGCGGCCATGCGCGAAGCGCTGTCGATGAACTGCCGCAAGGTCTATCCGCCGCGGCAGTGGCCGGAGGCAGTGCAGCGCGACATCGACCGGGTGCTGCAGATCTGGACGGATTGCCGCGCGCGCTACGGTGCCCGGGGCGATTTCCTCTTCGGCCGCTTCACGATCGCCGATGCGATGTATGCGCCGGTGGTCTGGCGCATGACCGGCTATTCCGTGCCGATGCCCGAGGCGGCGCAACGCTACTGCGAGACGATGCTCGCGTTGCCGGCGATGCAGGCGTGGCGGCGTGACGCCGAACTCGAGGCCGAGGTGCTCGAACAGTTCGAGCGGCCGCTGCCATGAAGATCTACGCCGTAGGCGGCGCCGTGCGCGACCAGCTGCTGGGGATGCCGGTGAAGGACCGCGATTACGTCGTGGTGGGGGCCACGCCGGAGGCGATGATCGCGCGCGGCTTCCGCCCGGTCGGCAAGGATTTCCCGGTCTTCCTGCATCCGGAGACCAACGAGGAATACGCGCTGGCGCGCACCGAGCGCAAGACCGGACGCGGCTACACCGGCTTCCAGTTCTATGCCGCGCCGGACGTCACCCTCGAGCAGGACCTTGCGCGGCGCGATCTCACCATCAACGCGCTGGCCCAGGACGAGCACGGCAACCTGATCGATCCTTACGGCGGGCTTGCCGATCTGCGCGCGGGCATCCTGCGCCACGTGAGCCCGGCTTTTGTCGAAGATCCCGTGCGCATCCTGCGCGTCGCGCGCTTTGCTGCGCGTTTCGGTTTCAGCGTCGCGCCGGAGACCATGGCGCTGATGCGCACCATGGTCGACAACGGCGAGGTCGACGCCCTGGTGCCGGAACGGGTATGGCAGGAATTCGCCAAAGGACTGATGGAGGAGCGGCCCGCGCGCATGTTCACGGTGCTTGACGAATGCGGCGCGCTCACCAGAGTGCTGCCCGAGTGGCAGGCTCTGGATGCCGCCCGAGCGCTCGCCGCGCTGAACGAGGCGGCCGATCGCCGCGCGGCGCTTCCCGTGCGCTATGCCGCGCTGTGGGCGGGCGCGACGCCCGAAACCGTGGAGGCCGCGTGCGAACGCCTGCGGGCGCCGGGCGACTGCCGCGATCTGGCCATTCTGGCCGCGCGCCACGGCCGTGCGCTCGAAGCGGCTGAAACGCAGGATGCCGCGACCCTCGTCGGCCTGTTGCAGGACGTGGACGCCTTCCGCCGTCCCGAGCGCTATGCGTCCCTGCTGGACGCCGTCGCCTGCGATGCGAAAGCGCGCGGGCGCAGTCTGGAGCCTGCGCGGATGCGTCTCGGGACCGCCCTGGATGCGGCGCGGCGCGTCGATGCGGGCGCCGTTGCGCGCCGGCACCCCTCGCGCATCGCCGAAGCGGTCCGTGAGGCGCGCGTCGCCGCCGCAGAGGCCGCGCTTCAGGGAACGGCGGCCCGCTAGGCTAAAATCGCCGGCCTGTTCCACCTTCACTCTTCCATGTCGTCCGTCCACGCACCGCTCTTTGCGGGCCTTGCGCGCAACCTCCTCAGCGGCATCCGGCTGGCCCTTTTCCTGCCGGTGAAGCCCTCGGATTTCAGCGTCTCGCCCGGTCAGTTCGCGCTGCTCGTCGGCTTCAATGCGCTGGTTGCGCTGGGCGGCGACCTGGTCCAGCAGGGCTGGCCGGGCATGTTGAACGCGGCGGCGCTGCCCGTGCTGCTGAGTCATGTGCCGCTGTTGCTGCTTGCCTGCCTGCTCGCCGCCAGCCTGCTCGGCCGGGGCGAATTGCTGCTGCCCCTTGCCGTCGCGCTCTGCGCTGCCGAACCGCTGTTCGAGGCGGTGACGCTGCTGCTGAGCGTGGACCCCCTCGGGGCCTGGATCGGCGCGCAGCCGGTGCGGACTTTGTCGCTGGTCTATGTCTTCATCGGCTGGTGGCTTGCGGTCGCGCTGCGCGCGCTGTGGCTGTTCGGTGGCTGGCGCGGCGTGCGCACGGTGTACGCGGGCGGCGTGCTGGTGCTCATGGTTGGGGTGTTCGCGTTCTTCGTGCCGCGCCCCCAGCTCTGGTTTGCCGCGGAAGAGTCCGGCCAGGCGGACACACCGAGCGTGGCCGACGAATCCCTGTTCCATCTGCAGCCGCGTCTGCTCGAGGAGGCGCTGGCGCAGCTCGAACCCGAACGCGCGGGACATCAGGACCTGTATTTCCTCGGCGTCGCGCCTTACGCCTCGGAAGACGTCTTCGTGCGCGAAGTGATGGCGGTGCGGCAATTGTTCGACGAGCGTTTCCGCACCGCCGGGCGTTCGCTGGTGCTGGCGAACAGCCCGCAGACCCTTGCCGAGCTGCCGGTGGCCACGGCGACCAATCTGCGCACGGCGCTGCAGCACCTGGGGCGCGTGATGAATCCGGAAGAGGATATGCTGTTCCTTTTCATCACGACCCACGGCGACGAGCGGCACGAACTGGCCTTCGAGCTGCCGCCGCTCAGGCTGCAACAGCTCACCCCCGCCGTGCTGTCGCGCATCCTGGCCGACAGCGGCATCAAGTGGAAGGTGCTTGTTGTGTCCGCCTGTTATTCGGGCGGCTTCGTGAACGCGCTGCGGGACGATTACACCCTGGTCATCACCGCGGCCGATGCCGACAGCCCTTCGTTCGGCTGCGAGAGCGGACGCGACTACACCTATTTCGGCCAGGCCTTCTTCGCCGAGGCGCTGCGCCAGACGTTCTCGTTCGTCGAGGCGTTCGACCGGGCGCGCGAGCGCATCGTCGAATGGGAGCGACAGGAAAGGCTCGAGCCCTCCAGTCCGCAAATCCACATCGGGACTGCCATCCGGCCCAGGCTTGCGCAACTGGAGCGGCAATACAATCCTGGCCGCTAGCCGGCCTTAATTCGGAGGAAGGATGATCGATCTGTACACCTGGAAGACGCCGAACGGACGCAAGGTCTCCATCATGCTCGAGGAAGTCGGGCTGCCCTATCGCGTGCATCCCGTGGATCTGGGCAAGGACGAGCAGTTCGATCCGGAGTTCCTCAAGATCAGCCCCAACAACAAGATTCCCGCCATCGTCGATCCCTACGGTCCGGACGGCAAGCCCATCGCGATGTTCGAATCCGGGGCGATCCTGATCTACCTTTCCGCCAAGACGGGCAAACTGCTGCCGGAAGACATGCGCGGCCGTTTCGTGGCCCTGCAGTGGCTGATGTTCCAGATGGGCGGCGTGGGCCCGATGTTCGGGCAGCTGCACCATTTCCTGCGTGCGGCGAGCGAACACGTGCCCTATGCCATCGAGCGCTACAGGAAGGAGAAGGACCGGCTCTACGGCGTGCTCGACCGGCGGCTGGCCGAAGTGGAATATCTGGCAGGCGAGTATTCCATCGCCGACATCGCCACCTATCCTTGGGTCGCGCGCTACGAATGGCATCAGACCGACCTCAACGACTACCCCAACGTGAAGCGCTGGTTCGAGGCCATCAGCGCCCGGCCGGCCGTGCAGCGCGGCATGGCCGTGCCCGAGTAAGTGGAAGCTGAACCATGTCACTCATCGTTCTCGGCCTTTCCGGCGCCCTGAGCCACGATCCTTCGGCGGCGCTGTATATCGACGGCAAGCTCGTCGCCGCCGCGGAGGAAGAGCGTTTCGTACGCGACAAGCACGCGAAGAACCGCATGCCCATCGAATCGGCGCGCTATTGCCTCGCCGAAGCGGGCATCAAGCCGAGCGACGTGCAGGTCGTGTCCATTCCCTACGCGCCCATTCCCCTCACCACGCCGGCGCGCTGGCATTACGCGCGCCGCTACTGGTACGCCCCCGACCGTGCGCTCGACGCACTGTTCAACGGCAACCGCCGCTACCGGCGCTACCGCCAGCGCATCGAGTGGGCGCTGGTACAGCTCGGCATCGATCCGCGCAAGGTGCAGATCGACCCGGTCGAACACCATCTCGCGCATGCGGCCAGCGCCTACTACTGCAGCGGCTTCGAGGAAAAGACCGCCATCCTCGGCATCGACGGCAAGGGCGAATACGCCACGACCTTCTTCGGCGTCGGCGAGAACGGCCGGATCACCAAGATCAAGGAGTTCTACGATCCGGATTCGCTCGGGGGGCTGTACGGGGCGCTGACCGAGTATCTCGGCTTCGAGATGCTCGACGGCGAGTACAAGGTCATGGGCATGGCGCCCTACGGCGACCCGGACAAGTACGACTTTTCGCGCCTGGCGAAATTCGAGAACGGCGAGCTCGTCGTCAACACCGAACTCGTCAACGTCATCGGCCTGCGCCGCTACAAGGAGAACGGCAAGGGCTTTTACTTCTCGCCCAAGCTGGTGGAATGGCTCGGCCCACGGCGCCAGGGCGACGTGGCCGACGATCCCTACGTCCATTACGCCGCGAGCGTGCAGGCGCTGTTCGAGAAGCTCGCGCTGGAGATGATGGACTACTACCTCGGCGACATCATCCGCGAGACCGGCAAGATCGTGTTCTCGGGCGGCTGCGCGCTCAACGTCAAGCTCAACCAGCGCATCATCGCGCGGCCGGAGGTGAAGGAGCTGTTCGTGCAGCCGGCCTCGGGCGATGCCGGGACCGCGCTCGGCGCGGCCGCGTGGTCCACGGTGCAGCGGGGCGTGAAGGTCGAGAAGATGGAGCACGTCTATCTCGGGCCGAGCTACACCAACGAGGAGGTCATCGCCGCCTGCGCGAAGCACCCGGCGCGACCCAACTGGCGCCGGATCGACGACGTGCCGCAGCGCGTCGCGCGCATCCTCGCCGACGGCCATCCCGTCGCTTGGTTCCAGGGCCGCATGGAATTCGGGCCGCGCGCGCTCGGTGCCCGTTCCATCCTCGGCTGTCCCTCGGTGCCCGGCATCGCCGACCGCATCAACGAGCAGATCAAGTTCAGGGAACGCTGGCGGCCTTTCTGCCCTTCCCTGCTCGACACCGTCGCGCCGCAGATGCTGCAGTCCACGCATCCGGCGCCCTTCATGACCTTCACCTTCGAGGTGGCGGAGGAATGGAAGCGGCGCGTGCCGGAGGTCGTGCACCAGGACGGCACGGCGCGCGCGCAGGTGGTCAAGCGCGAACACCATCCGCGCTACTACGACCTGCTGGTGGAGCTCGAAAGGCTCACCGGCAACGGCGTGTGCCTCAACACCTCGCTCAACCGGCGCGGCGAGCCGATGATCTGCTCGCCGACCGATGCGCTGAACATGTTTTACGGCTGCGTCTTGCGGACCTTGGTCTTGGAGAAAATCTTGTGGT
>QGUL01000052.1 GCA_003242425.1 Pseudomonadota bacterium
CGGGTGGGCCCCCGGAATCTCGGTGTGCCGCTGTCGACGTCGGCGTTCTGCGCGCGATGGCGCAGCGCGTGGTCCATCAGCACGATCGCCAGCATCGCCTCGGCAATGGGTGTGGCGCGGATGCCGACGCAAGGGTCGTGACGGCCGAGGGTCTCGACCGTGGTGGGGTTACCCTGCTTGTCGATGGAACGGCGCGGGATGCGGATGCTGGAGGTGGGTTTCAGCGCGATGTGCACCACCACGTCCTGGCCGGTGGAAATGCCGCCCAGCACGCCGCCGGCATTGTTCGAGGCGAAGCCTTCGGGCGTCAGCTCGTCGCCGTGCTCGCTGCCGCGCTGGGTGACGCAGCTGAAGCCCGCGCCGATTTCCACGCCCTTCACGGCGTTGATGCCCATCATCGCGTAGGCGATGTCGGCATCGAGGCGGTCGTAGACCGGCTCGCCCCAGCCCACCGGCACGCCTTCGGCGACCACCGTCACCTTCGCGCCCACCGAATCGCCGGCCCGGCGCAGCTCGTCCATGTACTGCTCCAGCACGGGCACCATATCGGCGTTGGGCGCAAAGAAGGGATTGCGGTCCACCTCTTCCCAGGCACGGAAAGGGATCTCGTGCGGGCCGAGCTGAGCCAGGTAGCCCCGGATCAAGACCCCGTAGCGCTCGCGCAGCCACTTCTTGGCGATCGCGCCTGCCGCCACCCGCACCACCGTTTCGCGGGCGGAGGCCCGTCCGCCGCCGCGATAGTCCCGGATGCCGTATTTCTGCCAATAGGTATAGTCGGCGTGACCGGGCCGGAAGGTCTCGGCGATGTTGCCGTAATCCTTGGAACGCTGGTCTTCGTTACGGATGATGAAGCCGATCGGCGTGCCGGTCGTGCGCCCCTCGAAGACGCCCGACAGGATCTCGACCGTATCCGACTCGCGGCGCTGGGTGACGTGACGCGAGGTCCCCGGCTTGCGGCGGTCCAGCTCGCGTTGCAGATCGGCCGCCGACAGTTCGAGCCCGGGCGGACAGCCGTCGACGATGCCGCCGTAGGCCGGGCCGTGACTTTCGCCGAAGGAAGTGACGCAGAAGAGCTTTCCTATGGTGTTGCCGGACATGCGCGCGCCCACAGACAAAGGCGTGCGAGTTTAGCACGCCGTCTGTGTGCCAAGGCGCAGTGGCCGTTCAGGCGGGCCAGTTCTTGATGTAGCCCTTGAGCATGTCGTTTTCGAAGCGCTGCTCTTCCAGCACGGCCTTGGCGACGTCGTGAAAGGACAGCACGCCGATCAGCACGTCCCGGTCGACCACCGGCATGTAGCGGGCACGCGTTTCGAGCATCAGCCGGCGCAGATCGTCGAACTCCACCCCCGGCCCGACCCCAGGCGGCGATTTCACCATGACGTCCTTGACCCGGCGGTCGCCCAGCGAGCCCTGGCCTTCGTCCAGCGCGGACAGCACTTCCCGGAAGGTCAGCATGCCCGCCAGCTTGCCGCGGTCCATCACCACCAGCGACCCGATGTCGTAATCGACCATGCAACTCACCGCCTCGCTCAGGCAGCCTTCCGGAGAAATGGTGTAAACGGCATTACCCTTGATGGCGAGAATGTCTTTGGCCAGCATAAATGCCTCCGTGTGCCCGGCGCGGAAGAAAACGGCGAACCCTGCGTTTCGCCAGCCGGCGTGCGGCGGCGCCATGTTACCCCACGCCCGCCGGGACTTGACGCAAACTCCGGGCCAGATCCGGGCCCGGCGGGCCGCCCCTCGAGACGTCCGGCCGGAGCCCGTTGCACCGGCAGTTTTTTGCTAGGATAACCGCCGACACCTGTGCGGCCGTCCGGCCGCCGATCCGCAATCACGATTTAGGAACCTCAATGAGCGATCAGATTCATCACGTCAGCGACGCGACGTTCGAACCCGAAGTGCTGAAGTCGGATATCCCGGTCCTGGTGGACTACTGGGCGGAATGGTGCGGCCCCTGCAAGGCCATCGCCCCGATCCTGGACGAAGTGGCGAAGGAGTACGACGGCCGGCTGAAGGTCGCGAAGCTGAACGTTGACGACAACGTCGAAATCCCGAAACGGTACAACATCCGCGGGATCCCGACCCTGATGCTGTTCAAGAACGGCAATATGGAAGCGGTGAAGGTGGGGGCCCTGACCAAGTCCCAGCTGACCGCCTTCCTGGATAGCAATATCTGACGAAAAACGAGAAAGACGGCACTGGCCGGAACGGCCATTTCGCGCTAGACTGCCGTCACAAAGCTCCTACGCGCCGTTCCTCGGCGCGTAACCCTTCCCTGATCGACTCCGTTCTCGCCGTCCACGGCATTCCATTCCGGGCATTCTTCCTATGCACCTTTCCGAATTAAAAGCGCTGCACGTAAGCCAGCTCATCGAGATGGCGGTGCAAAACGAAATCGAAGGCGCCAACCGCATGCGCAAGCAGGAGCTGATCTTCGCCCTGCTCAAGAACCGCGCCAAGAAGGGGGAATCGATCTACGGCGACGGGACGCTGGAAGTCCTGCCCGACGGCTTCGGCTTCCTGCGCTCGCCCGATACCTCCTACCTCGCCAGCACCGACGACATCTACGTCTCCCCCTCGCAGATCCGCCGCTTCAACCTTCACACCGGCGACACGATCGAAGGCGAGATACGCACCCCGAAGGACGGCGAGCGCTACTTCGCGCTGGTGAAGGTGGACAAGGTCAACGGCGAGCCGCCCGAGGCCGCCAAGAACAAGATCCTGTTCGAGAACCTCACCCCGCTCCACCCCACCGAGCAGCTGCGCTTGGAGCGCGACATCAAGAGCGAGGAGAACATCACCGGCCGGATCATCGACATCATCGCCCCCATCGGCAAAGGCCAGCGCGGCCTGCTAGTGGCGCCGCCCAAGACCGGCAAGACGGTGATGCTGCAGCACATCGCCCACGCCATCACGGCCAACTACCCGGAGGTGGTGCTGATCGTGCTGCTCATCGACGAGCGCCCCGAGGAAGTGACGGAGATGCAGCGCTCGGTGCGCGGCGAGGTGGTATCCTCGACCTTCGACGAACCGGCCACCCGCCACGTGCAGGTCGCGGAAATGGTGATCGAGAAGGCCAAGCGCCTGGTCGAGCACAAGAAGGACGTGGTGATCCTGCTCGACTCCATCACCCGCCTGGCGCGCGCTTACAACACCGTCGTGCCGGCCTCCGGCAAGGTGCTGACCGGCGGTGTGGACGCCAACGCCCTGCAACGGCCCAAGCGCTTCTTCGGCGCCGCGCGCAACATCGAGGAAGGCGGCAGCCTGACCATCCTCGCCACGGCGCTCATCGACACCGGCTCGCGCATGGACGACGTGATCTACGAGGAGTTCAAGGGCACCGGAAACATGGAGATCCACCTCGACCGGCGCATGTACGAGAAGCGGATCTTCCCGGCGATCAACGTCAACCGCTCCGGCACGCGGCGCGAGGAACTGCTGATCAAGCCCGACATCCTGCAGAAGATCTGGGTCCTGCGCAAACTGCTGTACCCGATGGACGACCTCGAGGCGATGGAATTCCTGCTGGACAAGATCAAAGCCACGAAGTCGAACGCCGACTTCTTCGACTCCATGCGCCGGGGCTGATCAAACCAGCGCCCCGAGGTCGCCGGCTGCGCCCGCACCGGGGCTGCGCCTGCCGTGGCGCAGCCGGCACCTCTCGGCAATGGCGTTCCCGATCGACAAAATCAAAGCGACCAAGTCCAACGCCGACTTCTTCGACTCCATGCGCCGGGGCTGATCGGAACCAGCGCCCCGAAGCCGCCGCCATCGGCCTTGATTTGCAAGGCGTCCGCCGCTCTGGGATAATGCGCGGCTTTCCGCTTGAAACGCCGGGCGCTGCCCGGGCGGAACCAAGCGTCAACCGAGGACCTACGCTATGAAACCCGGCATCCATCCCGAATACACCGAAATCCAGGTCACCTGCTCCTGCGGCAACAGCTTCACGACCCGCTCCACGCTCGGTCGCCCGCTGCACGTGGAAGTGTGCTCGGCCTGCCACCCGTTCTACACGGGCAAACAGAAGATCGTCGACACGGCCGGCCGCGTCGAGAAATTCCGTCAGAAGTACGCCGGCAAGCCCGCCGGCAAGTAAACCGCCGCGCGGCAGGCGAAGATCGAAGAAAGGCAGCTCCGGCTGCCTTTTTTTGTGGCCGGTGAGCGCCACGGCTACAATCGCCCCCATGTCCGCGGGCACCTCACAACCATCCTGAAAAATGTCCGCCTGGTACGCACGCCGAATTCCGCTTCCCCTGCACGATTGGCCGCTGGCGGCTTTGGTCGCCGCCTTTCTGCTGCCCGGCCTGGTGGGCCACGATCCCTGGAAAACGGAAGATGCGATCGGCATCGGCGTGGTCCACCAGATGCTCAGTACGGGCAACTGGCTGACGCCCACGCTCGCGGGAGAGCCCTTTCTCCAGGACGGTCCGGTCTATTTCTGGGTCGCAGCGGTCTTCGTCCGGCTGCTGGATTTCGTCCTGCCCACCCACGAAGCGGCCCGCTTCGCCAGCACCTTTTTCGTCCTGCTCGCCCTGTGGTGGATCCGGCTCGCGGCGCGCGAGCTCTACGGCCGCACCGAAGGGGACCTTTCCATGCTGGCCCTGCTCGGCTGCCTGGGACTGATGTGGCATGCCCATGAAACGGCGCCGGACATGGCCATGATCGCGGGCCTCGCGGGCGCGTATTACGGCATCGCCATCACCCAGCGCGCGCCGCTGCGAGGCGGGGTGTTCTACGGTCTGGGTTGCGGACTGGCGTTTCTCGCCAAAGGGCTGTTCGGGGTCGCACAGCCCTTGCTTGCGGCTTTGCTGGTCCTGCTGTGCTCGACCGCATACCGCCGCCGCGAATTCGGTTTCGCAGTCGCGACCGGTCTTGCGGTGCTCGCCCCCTTTGCCGCGATCTGGCCCTTCCTGCTCCACAGCGAAGCGCCTGCGTACTACCAGGCGTGGTGGGCATGGCAGATCCAAAACATCACCAGCGCGCCGCGATGGGAATACATCCTCGATACCGCCAAGACGCTGTCCTGGGCAGCCTGGCCGGCCTGGCCGCTCACCCTTTGGGCGACCTGGGCCTACCGCCACCGGCTGCGCGAGCCCGGCTATGCGGTACCTTTCATGGCCGGGCTGGTCTCGCTCGTGATGCTGATGTTCGTCGAGTCGCCCGACGAGATGGATACCCTGGTCATGCTGGTACCGCTCGCCATCCCGGCGGGCAGCGCCGCGGTGCGGCTCGGCCGCGGCGCGGTGAACGCGCTGGCGTGGTTCGCAATCATGACTTTCACGCTCATCGGCGCGTTCATGTGGCTGATGTGGTTCGCGGCGCTGACCGGTATCCCGGCCAAGCTCGCGGCCAACGCCCATCGCCTGCAGCCCGGCTGGGAAATGAGCGTGCATCCCGTGGCGCTCATCGGCGCGCTCGCGCTCACCGCGGGCTGGCTGATCCTGGTCTTCCGCAGCGAACGTTCCAACCTGCGGGCGCTGACGCACTGGGCCGCCGGCGCGACGCTGTGCTGGGGCTTGGCCGCGACCCTGTGGCTCGACTGGATCGATCATGGCCGGTCCTACCGCAGCGTCGCGGAAAGCCTGCGCGCGCAACTGCCCGAGCACTACGGCTGCATCGAAAGCCGCGGCCTGCGCCTGCCGCAACGCGGCTTGTTCGACTACCACGCCGGTCTCGAAACCAGGCGGCGGGAAGTCCACGGCACCACGGATTGCGCCTATCTGCTGGTGCAGACCAGTACGCGCGAACGCGCCGCGCATCCCGGCCCGGAGTGGGTGCAAGTCTGGGAGGGCAGCCGGCCGCGCGACCGCGAACGCTACCGTCTCTACCGGCGGCAGGGCTGAGGCCCGCCGGTGCGCCGCGCGAATGCGGCGTCCATGCATCATCCATCGGAGGAACCGATCGATGTCGTCCCTGACCGGTACTGAAGCCTGGCGCCGGCTGAGCGCGCACCATGCGCAGATGCGCAACGTGCACATGCGCGACCTGTTCGCCCGCGATCCGCAGCGCGGTGCGCGTTACAGCCTCGAAGCAGCCGGATTGTTCCTCGACTACGCCAAACACCGCATTACTGACGAGACGCTCGCGCTGCTGTGCGCCCTGGCACGCGAACGCGAGCTGGGGCGCTGGATCGAGCGGATGTACGCCGGCGAGCCGATCAACAACAGCGAACGGCGCGCCGTGCTGCACGTGGCGCTGCGCGCCGATCCCCCGCCGAGGGAAGTAGGCGAGACGCTCGCGCGCATGCGCGCCTTCGCCGAAGGCCTGCGGCGCGGCGAGACCCGCGGCGCCACGGGCGAGGCGATCAGCGACGTGGTGAATCTCGGCATCGGTGGCTCCGATCTCGGGCCGCGCATGGCCGCGCGCGCCCTGCGCCGCTATTGCGGCCAGCGGCCGCGCGTGCATTTCGTCGCCAACGTCGATCCGGAGGATCTCAACGCAGTGCTCGAAGGCCTGCGCCCCGAATCGACCTTGTTCATCGTCGCATCGAAGACTTTCACGACGGCGGAAACCCTCATGAACGCCCGCCGCGCGCGCGCCTGGCTGGCAAGCCGTATCGCTGAAGCGGACTTAGGCAAGCACTTCGCCGCCGTGAGCACCAATCTTGCCGCCGCCGGCCAGTTCGGCATTGCACCCGAGCGTATCTTTCCGATGTGGGACTGGGTCGGCGGCCGTTTCTCGCTCTGGTCGGCAGTGGGATTGGCGTTGATGATCGCCATCGGCCCTGAGGCCTTCGACGAACTGCTCGCGGGGGCCCGCGCCATGGACGAGCATTTCCGCGCGGCGCCGCCCGAAGCCAACATGCCGGTGCTGCTCGCACTGCTCGGCGTGTGGTACACGAACTTCTTCGGCGCGCATACGCACGCCGTGCTGCCTTACGCCGAGGACCTGCAACTCTTTCCAAACCACTTGCAGCAGTTGGAAATGGAATCGAACGGCAAGCGCGTCGACCGCGAGGGCGCGGCCGTCGATTACCAGACAGGGCCGATCCTGTGGGGCAGCGTCGGCACCAACGGTCAGCATGCGTTCCACCAACTGTTGCACCAGGGCACGCGCCTCGTCCCGGCTGATTTCATTCTCGTGCGCACGCCGGCCGATGCGCGCGACGCCGAAGCGCACCGCATGCTGCTCGCCAACGCGCTGGCGCAGAGCGCCGCGCTGATGCGCGGTCAGGACGATTTCGCCGAACCGCATCGGCACTATCCGGGCAACCAGCCCTCGAGCACGATCGTGCTGCCGCGGCTCGATCCGCGTTCGCTCGGCGCGCTCGTTGCCCTCTACGAACACAAGGTATTCGTGCAGGGCGTGATCTGGGGCGTGAACAGTTTCGATCAATGGGGGGTCGAACTGGGCAAACGCATCGCCCAGTCGCTCACGCCCATGCTGGCAGGTATCTCCGCTCCGGGAGAAGAGCTGGACAGTTCCACCCGGGCATTGATCAGGCGTTTGCAACAGCGGCCGCCGGAATAGGCGGCCCTCATCCGACGTGATGGAGAAAAAGCATGGACGAAGAAGCGCTCAACCTCAGCATCCGCAAGTTCCTCAAACAGGTCGGCGTGCTTTCGCAACGCGAGATCGAGCGCGCGGTGAGCCGCGCGCTGGAGGCGGGCGCCGTGCGCGGCGACGAACATCTGCCCGCGATCATGACGCTCGAGCTGCCCGGCCTTGGACTGCGCACGCAGTTCGAAGGCACGATCATGCTCGAACGCCGCGACGGTGCCGCTACAGACGAATGAAGTGCTCGCGGTAGTACTTCAGTTCTTCGATGGATTCGTAGATGTCGGCGAGCGCCTCGTGCTTGCCGTGCTTGGTGAGCCCGCGCGCGAGCTCGGGCTTCCAGCGGCGTACGAGTTCCTTCAGGGTGCTGACGTCGAGGTTGCGGTAATGGAAGTAGCTCTCCAGCGCCGGCATCCAGCGCGCGAGGAAACGCCGGTCCTGGCAGACCGAGTTGCCGCACATGGGTGAAACCCCTTTGGGCACGTACTGCACCAGGAAGTCGAGCAACTGCTGTTCAGCCTGTGCTTCGGTCAGGGTCGATTCCCTGACCTTGGCGATCAACCCCGAGCGGCCGTGCGTGCTCTTGTTCCAGTCGTCCATGGCCTCCAGTACGGCATCGGACTGATGCACCACCATGACCGGCGCCTCCGCCACCGTTTCCAGATGGGAGTTGGTGATGACGATGGCGATCTCGATGATCCGGTCCGTATCCGGGCGCAGGCCCGTCATCTCCATGTCGATCCAGATGAGGTTGTTCTGATCCTGAGCCATGCTGAGCGGGTCTAAAGTAAAATTTCCGGCATTGTCTCACAGGCGGTCGTGCATCACGCGGCTATGAATGCATTCGCCCATGTATTTCTGGCGGCGGTCGTGCTCGGCATCCTGACGCGACTGTGGCTGGGGTTGCGCCACATGCGCCACGTGGCACGGCACCGCGATCGCGTGCCGGCAAATTTTGCCGGCCACGTGTCACCGGAGGCGCACCGCAAGGCGGCCGATTACACCTTCGCAAAGAAACGCCTGAACGCCACCGATGAGGCCTCAAGGCCCCTGTGGTCGTCGGCGTGAAG
>QGUL01000414.1 GCA_003242425.1 Pseudomonadota bacterium
CTGCTGGCCGACCTCATCGGCCTCGTGCCCGGCGCGCTCGGCGTCGCGCTGCCGCTGCTCGCCACCCAGATCCTGTGGATCAATCTGGTCACCGACGGCGCGCCGGCGCTGACATTGGGGCTCGACCCGGGCGGCCGCAACCTCATGTCGCGTCCGCCGCGTCCGCGCGGCGAAGGCGTCATGACGCCGCGCATGTGGCGCGGGATCTTCTTCGTCGGCCTGATCATGGCCGTGGGCACGCTCGCCGTGCTCGACGCCTCGCTGCCCGGCGGCCTCATCGAGGGCGATGGGGATCTGCGTTATGCCCAGACCATGGCCTTCACCACGCTGGTGATGTTCCAGCTCTTCAACGTCTTCAACGCGCGCTCGGATGAGCGCAGCGCCTTCGACGGGCTGTTCGGCAACGTCTGGCTGTGGGGGGCGGTCGGGTTTTCGCTCGTCCTGCACGCCGCGGTGATCTATGTGCCGGGCCTGCAGCACGCCTTCGGCACCACAGCGCTTGCCGCGGAGGACTGGCTGCTATGCGCGGCGGTGGCGAGCAGCGTGCTGTGGCTGCGGGAGCTGAGCAAGGTCCTCGCGCGTAGCGCGGGCGCGCAACGGCGCGCGGCGGGAGTGTCTGCGTGAGCGCGCACGACCGCTACGCGGCGGGGCTCGCGGCGCTGTTCGCCCTGCTGTGGGTTGCGCTCGCGATCGAGCCGAACCACCGCGAGGACTGGGCGGTCGAGAACGCCCTGGTGCTGTTCTTCGTCGCGGTGCTCGCCGCGACCTACCGGCGCTTCAGGCTGTCGCGGATTTCCTATACCCTGATCTTCCTGTTCCTGTGCCTGCACGAGATCGGCGCGCACTACACCTATTCCGAAGTGCCCTACGACGCCTGGTTCGAGGCGCTCACCGGCCGTTCGCTCAACGCGCTCATGGGCTGGGAGCGCAATCACTTCGACCGCTTCGCGCACTTCATGTACGGTCTGCTGCTTGCCTATCCGATCCGCGAGCTGTTCCTGCGGCTGGTGGGCGTGCGCGGCTTCTGGGGGTATTTCCTGCCCCTGGAATTCACGATCGCCACTTCGGCATTCTACGAGCTGATCGAATGGGGCGCGGCGCTGGTGTTCGGCGGCGAGCTGGGCGCGGCCTATCTCGGCACGCAGGGTGACGTGTGGGACGCCCAGCGCGACATGGCGCTCGCGAGCCTGGGAGCGCTCGTGGCGATGCTCCTCACCGCGGCCGTGAACGCAGCACTGCGCGGGGATTTCGCGCGGACCATCCGCGACAGCCTGCGGGTGAAGGACCCGCTGCCGCTCGGCGAAGAGGAAATCGCGCGCATCCGCCGCGGCCGGCGGGGGAGGTCTTGAAGCGGCCGTCCCGCACGCCATATCTAAGGACTGTTCGACCTGTGTCAAACAAGGGCCCCGCACGGCGGCTAAAGTTCGAGCATCCTGCAGGCAAGGAGACCGATCCATGGACAAACAGCGCCAATGGAACGTCTGGTACCTCATCGGCGCGTTCCTGCTTCTGCTGCTCTTCCAGAGCTGGTGGACCACCTCGCGCAGCGTCGAGGCCATCCCCTACAGCGATTTCCTGCGCTATCTGGAGGAGGGACGTATCGCCGAGCTGACGGTGCGCCAGGACCAGATCGTCGGCCGCCTGAACCAGCCCATCAACGGCAAGGACTATTTCGTCACCAACCGCGTCGATCCGGTATTGGCCGAGCAGATCAGGAACAGCGGCGCGACCTTCTCCGGCACGGTGGAGGACACCTTCCTCACCAACCTGCTGTCCTGGGTGATCCCCATCCTGCTGTTCTTCGGCATCTGGATGTTCCTGTTCCGCCGTTTTGCCGAAAAGCAGGGCATGGGCGGGCTGGTGAACATCGGCAAGTCGAAGGCGCGAGTATTGGTGGAACGCGACACCGGCGTGACTTTCGACGACGTCGCGGGCGTGGACGAGGCCAAGCTCGAGTTGCAGGAGATCGTGTCCTTCCTCAAGGAGAAGGACAAGTACGGCCGGCTCGGCGCGCGCATCCCCAAGGGCATCCTGCTGGTCGGCCCGCCCGGCACGGGCAAAACGCTCATCGCCAAGGCGGTGGCGGGCGAGGCGGGCGTGCCCTTCTTCTCCATCTCCGGCTCCGACTTTGTGGAGATGTTCGTGGGCGTGGGCGCCAGCCGTGTGCGCGACCTGTTCGAGCAGGGCAAGGCCCACGCGCCGTGCATCATCTTCATTGACGAGATCGACGCCGTGGGACGTCACCGCGGCGCCGGC
>QGUL01000415.1 GCA_003242425.1 Pseudomonadota bacterium
GGTGCGCGCGGACGCGCGAACGATGGGGGAGATCGACCGCGCCCCGGGCCCGCGGCGCGGACGGGGCGCATGCCGTTCAGAAGCGCATCGCAAGGCCGACGCTCAGGATGCGCCGGTCGTAGCGATAGGCGTCGAGGTTCGAGCGGTTGTCGATATAGGTGTACTGACCGCGCAGACGCAGCCCCTTGGTCGTCCACTCACCGATATCCCAATCCACCCCGATGCTGGCGATGTGCTGATCGTCGTGGCGGGTGTGCGGGAAGATCGCCTGACGGTCGTCGTAATGGATGTCGCTGTAGCGATAGCTGCCCGTCAGCACCACCTTCTGGTGCACGCTCGCGACGGCGTAGAGCACCGGTCCGTGCAGCGTGCGCGAATAGATCCCTTCGTTGGCGCGTTCGCGCTGCACGAGATACTCCGCCCCGACCTCGACCCGCGGCGACAACAGCTTGCTGAAACCGAAGCTCGCCAGTCCGCCTTTGGCGTCGCGGTCGTCGTTGCTCGGAACGTTCTGGTCGAAGTAACCCACCGAGCCGGTGATGCGCCAGCCGTCGTCCAGCGCCTGCGTGGCGCGCGCGGTCACGCCGTAAGCCGCCGTATCGGTGTCGTCCTGCTGCCGGTACAGACGGAAGTTCGGCTGGATGCTGGCGCTGAATCCGTCCTTGCGATAGAGCAAAGCCAGCGCCGCGGCCAGGCTGTCGTTATTGAAATCCGAATGACCGAAGTAGCTGGTCATCGAGACCGCGCCTTGCGCAAGCAGCGCCCAGCGATCGTTGAGCGGGTGCAGGTACTGCGCCGTTACGCCCGCGTTCCAGCCAGCGTCCTCGATCGGTTGCGAGTCCTTCGTGAGGGTCAGATCGACCGGCACGCCGCCGATCACCGCCGCGATGGTGGAGGCGGACGGACCGCCGTTCAGATTGGTGTCGTGCACCAGCCCGCCGTAGACCTCGACCTGCCAGTACTTGCCGCGCCGGGCAACCGCGGCCGGTTCGCCGATCGGCGCAAGCGCTTGCACCAGGCGCTCCAGCAGTTCCGCAGCGTCAGCGCGCTGCGAAAGCTTCGCGGCCTGCGCGAATTCGCGGCGCGCTTCCTCCACGCGCCCCACGCGCAGATACAGCCCGCCCAGTTCGGCACGCGCACGTACGGAATCCGGCTGCAATTCGATGAGGCGGTGGTAGTAGGCAAGCGCGTCCTCGTAGCGCCCCAGCTCGCGCGAGCAGGTCGCCTGCATCAGCAGCACGTCGCCACGGTTCGACTGGCGGCCGTAAACGGTCTCGAGCAGCGCGCAGGCCATTTGCCACTGGCGGTCGCGCAACAGTTCGCGCGCCACGGCGCGAACGTTGACGGTGTCCTCCTTCGCCGCTTCCGCCTGCGCCCAGGCGCTGTGCGGAAGCGCCAGACCCAGCGAAACGGCAAGCCACAAGACGGCGCGCCGCGCAAAAACGCGGCCGGTGTTGCTTGACATGGAACTTCCTCCAGGATGCTCTCTGGTTTGTTATTGGATTCGGGCCGCGCCGAACTTGCCGGAAGCGTTGCCGACGCCGTTGACCGTCATATCCCAGTTTCCGCCGATTTCCTGGGCGTTCGTCCCCCAGAAGGCGCCTTGCAGATTCATCGTGGCGGCGTTGCCGGAGCCGGGATTGAAGGGATCGCCGCCGTACTGGCCCGTAAGCGTTGCTCTGAGGTCGGTGACGCCGGACCAGCTGCCCTCGCCGGTAAGCACCCCGTAGCTGAGGTCCACCACCGCTTCGAACCTGCTGTTGTTCAGATCGAACGAGGCCCAGAGCGATCCGGAGACGTCTTCGTTCGTCCCGGCGAAGGCGCCGGCGAGGCGGCCTTCGTAAATCGCGGAAATGTTGCCGGCAGGCGGCGGGGCCGGACTCAGCTGGCCCGCGGCGTAGGCCGGGAAGTCGGACCAGGCGCTTCCGCCGGCGCCCGGACCGGAGGCACCGCCTCCGGCGCTTTGCTCGACGGCATGTTCGATCTGCTGCTCGTTCTGCGCGCTGTTGGGGGAGTCGGTCCCGAAAATGGCCGCCAGCAGCGTGTTCTGGTCGGCAGACGGGAAATTGCTCTGGCCGATCAGGCCTTGCTCGGTCGCCGCTTCGATGTAGGCCTGGGCCCATTCGTCAAGGTTCTCGCTCGACAGTACGTCTCCATGAGGCATTAGGTGCAACGCCAGCTCGTGCATGGTGATGTTGCTCTTGGGGTTGAACAACTCATCGATCCCCCCCCGCGCCCCCCGGCTAACCGCTT
>QGUL01000053.1 GCA_003242425.1 Pseudomonadota bacterium
CCGGGGACCTTTCCGAAAAGGCTTAGGAAATGGGAAAGGACCTGGCCCGCGCGGGAAGCCGGAGCTTGTTGAAAGGGTGCAGGGCATCCTGCCCAAGCCCGTGAACTGCATCTACATCCGCCAGCCCGAACAGCTCGGTCTCGGTCACGAGGTGCTGTGCGCCCAGCCGATCGTGAACAACGAGCCCTTCGCGGTCATCCTGGCCGACGACCTGATCGACGCGCGCGTGCCGGTCATGAAGCAGATGACCGATCTCTTCAACCGCGAAGGCCGCTCGCTGCTGGGCGTCATGGAAGTCCCGCGCGACCAGACCGGCAGCTACGGCATCGTGCGTTCGACGCGCATCGACGACCGGCTGGAATCCATCGAGGCGATCGTGGAAAAACCCAAGCCTGCCGAGGCGCCTTCCAACCTCGCGGTCATCGGCCGCTATGTGCTGACGCCGCGCATCTTCCATCATCTGCGCAACGTCCGGCCCGGCGCCGGCGGCGAGATCCAGCTCACCGATGCCATCGCCTCGTTGCTGCGCGAAGAGCGCGTGTTCGCCTATCGCTTCGAAGGCACGCGCTACGACTGCGGTTCCAAGCTCGGCTATCTGCAGGCCACCGTCGCCTTCGGCCGCAAACATCCGGAAGTCGGTCAGGAGTTCGACGCCTGGCTGCGCGCGGGCGGCGAAGCCGCGGCCGCCTGAACGACCCGATCCCTCTTCCTTGCGGCATGCCCGGGTCCGTCCGCGCGGCCCGGGGCCGAAATCCGTTTCGCGCGCCGGATGTGCTCGCGGGCGAGTTTCCCTATACTTGGGCCCCGTTTGCACGGCAGCGGAGCGCCGCATGATGACGAAGGAAGAAGCCTGGCGGATGCTGAACGAGGCGGAGCTCGTCTGCACGCCCGACCAGGTCGAACAAGCGATCGGACGCCTGGGCGACGAAATCGCCGCGCGCCTGCACGAGCGTTTCCCGCTCGTGCTGTGCGTCATGAACGGCGCCCTGTACTTCTGCGGCAAGCTGTTGCCGCATCTGCGGTTCCCGCTTACGCTCGACTACGTCCACTGCTCGCGCTACGGCGAAGGCATCGACGGACGCGAGATCCGCTGGAAAGTCCCGCCGCCCGCGCACGTGAAGGGCCGTGCGGTGCTGGTGCTCGACGACATCCTCGACGAGGGCCATACGCTGGCGGCGATCAAGGCGCGCGTGCTCGAACTGGGCGCGGTCTCCTGCGACATCGCGGTACTGACCGAAAAGCAGACGGGGCGGCCCAAGCCCGTGCAGGCCGATTTCGTCGGGCTAGAAGTGCCGGACCGCTTCGTCTTCGGCTGCGGGCTGGACGCCTACGGCCTGTGGCGCAACCTGCCGGCGATCTACGCCTTGAAGGCCTGAGCCGGATTCGCGCCGGCTTTCCGCAAGCATTCGAACGGATTCATCATGTTGGCAATCATCGGCGGCAGCGGCCTCACCAAGCTGAGCAACCTCGACGTCACCTATCGCAAGGCCACGCGTACGCCTTACGGCGAACCCTCGGGCGCGCTGACTTTCGGCAAGATCCGCGGACGGGATGTGATCTTCCTCGCGCGTCACGGCTACGGCCACACCATCCCGCCGCACGAGGTGAACTACCGCGCCAATATCTGGGCGCTGCAACAGGAAGGCGTCAAACAGGTGATTTCGGTCGCATCGGTGGGCGGCATCCGTGCCGACCTCGTGCCCGGCACCCTGGTGGTGCCCGACCAGATTCTCGATTACACCTGGGGGCGGCCCTCCACCTTCTTCGACGGCGGCGGCGACGGCCCGGTCGTGCACGTGGATTTCACCCATCCCTATTCGGAGCCGCTGCGGCAGGCTATCCTGCAGGCGGCGCGCGCCTGCGGGGAACCTATCGTCGACGGCGGCGTCTACGCTGCTACGCAGGGGCCGCGGCTCGAAACGGCTGCCGAAGTCCGGCGCCTCGAGCGCGACGGCGCCGACATGGTCGGCATGACCGGCATGCCGGAAGCGGTGCTCGCGCGCGAACTGGAATTGCAGTACGCCACGATCGCGGTCGTGGTGAACTACGCCGCGGGCAAGGGCGACAGCGCGGACGGCATCCCCTTCGACCAGATCGAGTCCGCCCTCCAGGACACCGTTGCGCGCGCACGGCGCGTGCTCGAGGAACTGGTGGTGGCGCTATAACAAGGAGCGCAGCTTCGTCATGATCCGCGAAGTCCTGAGAATGGGCGATCCGCGCCTGTTGCAGAAGGCGCAGCCGGTGGAGCAGTTCGACACTCCGGAATTGCACGCGCTGATCCAGGACATGCGCGACACCATGGCGCACCTCAACGGCGCGGGGCTGGCGGCGCCGCAGATCGGCGTCGGGCTGCAGGTGGTGATCTTCGGCGTCAAGCCGAGCCCCGGGCGGCCCGATATCGAGGAAGTGCCGGACACGGTGCTCATCAACCCCACGCTCACGGCGCTCGGCAACGAGATGATCGAATCCTGGGAAGGCTGCCTGTCGGTGCCGGGAATGCGGGGCCTGGTGCCGCGCTTCCGCCACATCCGCTACCAGGGCTTCGACGAGAAGGGCAACAAGATCGACCGCACGGTGGAGGGCTTCCACGCCATCGTCGTGCAGCACGAGGTCGATCATCTGCACGGCATCCTCTATCCCATGCGCATCCGCGATCTCTCGAACTTCGGTTTCGCGGACGTGCTCTTCCCCGGCCAGGCGCTCGAGGACGACTGAGCGCGCTCAGGCCAGCGCTTCCAGCAGCTCCTGTTCGAGCTGCAATACGCGCTTCTCGTCCTCCAGCGCCGCGCCGCTCACCACGAACACGTCCTCGGCGCGTTCGCCCAGCGTGACGATCTTCGCCATGTGCAGGGTGATCTCGTGCGCGCTCAGCACGCGCGCGATGCGGTAGAGCAGGCCGGGCTGGTCGCCCGCCGTCACACTGAGCAGGTGGTACTGGTGTTTGTCGTCGGGCCGGATCTGCACGTCCGGCGCGATGGGGAAGTGCTTGAGCTGCCGCGACACGCGGCCGCGCGCGGGCGGACCGAGGGGCGCCTTGCGTTCCAGGTGCTCGCTCAGCTCGTATTCGATCAGGTTGACCAGGTCGCGGTACTGGTGCGAGGTGCTCATGCCGAGCACCACGAAGCTGTTGAGCGAATAGCCGTGGCGCGTGGTGTGGATGCGCGCTTCGGCGATGTTGAAGTTGATCGATTCGAAATAGCCGCAGATGCGCGCGAACAGGTCGCGGTCGGCACGGCTGTAGACCATCACCTGCAGGCCCTCGCCGGAGGGGAAGACGCGCGCCTTGACCACCGGCTTCTCGGTATTGACGCGCCAGTGCAGGTTGCGGGTCTGCCAGGCGATATCGTCCGGTTCGTGCCGCAGGAAGTAGGCGACGTCCAGATGGCGCCACAGGCGCTCGGCGTACTCGTCCGGCAGGGCTTGCAGCCGCAGGAGCCGCAGCGCTTCGCTCTGGCGCGCGTGCACGTCCAGATCGAGCGGTTCGCCGGGACCCGAAAGCACCCGGCGCGTCGCATGGAACAGATCCTCCAGCAGCTTGCCTTTCCAGGCGTTCCATACGGTGGGGCTGGTGCCGCGGATGTCGGCGACCGTGAGCAGATAAAGCGCGACGAGCCGCCGCTCGCTGCCGACGATGGCGGCGAACTCGCGCACCACGTCCGGGTCGGTGAGGTCGCGCTTCTGCGCGGTGTTCGACATGGTGAGGTGGTGTTCGACCAGGAACGCCACCAGCTCGGTGTCCTCCGCCGACAGGCCGTGCGCGCGGCAGAACTGCAGGGCGTCCGCCTTGCCGAGTTGCGAGTGATCGCCGCCGCGTCCCTTGGCGATGTCGTGGAACAGCGCGGCGATGTAGAGCAGCCAGTTGCGTTCGAAGGTCGTCATCAGCCGGCTGCAGAGCGGGTACTCGTGCGCGTATTCCGCCAGGGTGAAGCGGCGCAGATTGCGCACCACCATGAGGATGTGCTGGTCCACGGTGTAGACGTGGAACAGGTCGTGCTGCATTTGGCCGACGATGCGGCCGAAGGCGGGGAGATACCGCCCGAGGATGTCGTACTGGTTCATGCGCCGCAGCTCGTGCACGATGCCGCGCGGCTGCTGCAGGATCTGCAGGAACAGCGCGCGATGGCGCGGGTTGCGGCGGAAGGCGGCGTCGATGCGCACGCGCGCGCGCCACAATGCCCGCAGCGTGGGCGCCGTCATGCCTTTCAGTTCGGAATGCTGCTGCAGGAGCAGGAAGCTCTCCAGGATCGCTGCGGGCTCGCGTTCGAAGAGTTCCGGATCGCGCGCGTGCAGCAGATCGCGCTGGCGCAGGAAGCGCTCGTTGATCGCCTCGGTGCCGGTGCCGTCGTCGGGAAACAGCGCGGCTTCGAGGTTCTGGATCAGGATGGTGTTGAGCTGGGTGATGGCCTTGGCGACGCGGTAGTAGTGCTGCATGAACACTTCGCTCGCGCGCTTGCCCTGCTGCCCGCTGAAGCCGTATTCCCGCGCCAGCGCTTCCTGATGATCGAACAGGATGCGCTCCTCGCGTCTGCCCGCGAGCAGGTGCAGGCGCAGCCGCAGGCCCTTGAGCCAGTTCTCGTGCCGCCGCAGGCTGCGCGCCTCCTCGCGGGTGATGAGCGCGCGTTCGGCGAGCTCGTTCCAGTCCGCGCCGAAGCCCGCCGCGCGGCTCATCCAGAGGATGGTCTGCAGGTCGCGTAGCCCACCCGGCGCTTCCTTGATGTTCGGCTCCAGGCTGTAAGGGCTGTCCTGGTATTTGGCATGGCGCTGCTGCTGTTCCAGCAGCTTGGCGCGGAAGAACAGCCGCGGGTCGAGGCGGGCGGTGAAGGTCGCGCGCAGGCGTTCGTACAGGCGCCGGCTGCCGCAGAGGTAACGCGCTTCGAGCAGGGCGGTCTGGACGGTGATGTCCTTGGCCGCTTCCTCTATGCATTCGTCGATCGTGCGCACGCTGTGGCCGATGTTGAGGCCCAGGTCCCACAGCCCGCCCACGAAGCGTTCCAGGGTCTGTGCCACGGCGGCCTCGGGGGCGGCCGGCAGCAGGACCAGCACGTCCACGTCGGAATGCGGGAACTGGTCGCCGCGTCCGTAGCCGCCGACCGCCACCAGGGCGAAGTCGCGCGGCAGGGCGGCGGCTTGCCAGGCCTCGCGCAGTAACTGGTCGATCAGCCGGCAATGGGCGCGCAGATAGCGCGCGGCGGCACGGTCGGTCCGGAAGGCGGCGGCCAGCGCGGCCCGGCCGGTCGCCAGCCGCTGGCGCGAGGCGCCGGCGGCGTCGGCGAGTCGGGCGGGCACCGAAACCATCTCAGGCGGCTTGCAGGCTCTGGGGCATGGGCGGCGCGCCGGGCGAGACGGTCAGGACCTCGTAGCCGGTCTGGGTGACCAGCACGGTGTGCTCCCATTGGGCGGACAGGCTGCGGTCCTGGGTGAGGATGGTCCAGCCGTCGGCGCGTTTGCCCTTGAGTTCGCGGATGCCCGGCTTGCCGGCGTTGATCATCGGCTCGATGGTGAAAATCATGCCGGGCTGCAGCTTGAGCCCGGTGCCGGGACGGCCGTAATGCAGCACCTGCGGCTCCTCGTGGAATTTGCGGCCGATGCCGTGGCCGCAGAATTCGCGCACCACGCTGTAGCCGTGGGCTTCGGCGTGGCGCTGGATGGCATGGCCGATGTCGCCCAGGTAGGCCCCGGGGCGCACCTTGAGGATGCCGATCCACATGCATTCGAAAGTCACCTCGCACAGGCGCCGGGCCTGGATCGAGGGCTCGCCGATGTAGAACATCCGGCTCGTGTCGCCGTGGAAGCCGTCCTTGGTGATGATGGTGATGTCGATGTTGAGGATGTCGCCGTTTTTCAGCACGTACTCGTTCGGCACGCCGTGGCAGACGACATCGTTCACCGAGGTGCAGATGGCCTTGGGATAGGGCGGATAGCCGGGCGGCGCGTAGTTGAGCGGGGCCGGCGTGGTGCCCTGCACGTCGCGCATGTATTCGTGGCACAGGCGGTCCAGTTCGGCGGTCGTGATGCCCGGTTTGACGTACGGGGTGATGAAGTCGAGGACCTCCGCCGCGAGCCGGCCGGCGACCCGCATGCCTTCGATTTCTTCCGGAGTCTTGATGACGACCGCCATGGTTGGTACTGCCTTTCGCAAAACACGCAAGCATAAGTGATGGCCGCGGACGAGGCAATTTGACCCGGTTCACGCCGGCCGGCTAATGGCTTGTCGGACAAGGCCAATATTGGGGAGCGGGCGGGCGGCGTGCTATACTCCGCGGCCACTTGGGCGCTGTTTGATCGGCCCGGGTGAAAGGCGGTGTCCGGGATGGCCCGGGCGCCGGAATCCAGCGTCCGTCCTTTAGGGTGCCCCGTCCCGGCGGGGTTTCGGTACACGGACGGACGTCAGCAACCAACCCTAAAACGGAGCGATCCATGTCCACGACCATGCGTCAGATGCTGGAGGCTGGCGTCCATTTCGGACACCAGACCCGCTACTGGAACCCGAAGATGGCGCCTTACATCTTCGGTCACCGCAACAAGATCCACATCATCAACCTCGAGAAGACGTTGGTGATGTACAACGAGGCGATCAAGTACGTTCGCCAGCTCGCGGCGAACAAAGGCACCATCCTGTTCGTCGGCACCAAGCGCGCCGCGCGCGACATCGTGCGCGAGGAAGCCACGCGCTGCGGCATGCCCTACGTCGATCATCGCTGGCTGGGCGGCATGCTGACCAACTTCAAGACCGTCAAGCAGTCGATCAAGCGCCTCAAGGAAATGGAGCAGGCCGTCGAGGACGGCACCGTCGAGCGCATGGCGAAGAAAGAAGCGCTGCACTTCATGCGCGAACTGGAGAAGCTGCAGCGCTCGATCGGCGGCATCAAGAACCTGGAATCGCTGCCCGACGCGCTGTTCGTGATCGACGTCGGCTATCAGAAGGGCGCCGTCGATGAGGCGAACAAGCTCGGCATCCCGGTGGTCGCCGTGGTCGATACCAACAATTCGCCCGAGGGCATCGCCCACGTCATCCCCGGCAACGACGACTCGGCCCGCGCCATCCGCCTCTATTGCCGCGGCATCGCCGACGCCGTGCTGGAAGGCCGCGCGCAGTCGATCCAGGAAATCGTCAGCGCCGGCGACGACGAGTTCGTCGAGGTGGAAGAAAGCGCCGAGAGCTGAGCGTGCCGGCCGGGCCGGGCGATTGCTTGAGGCACAGGATTCGAAAGGGGCGTCAGTGCCCCTTTTTTTAAAGATTCATGACGGATCGCGGCTCGATCCGTAACGCGATGGGCCCCGCGAACGGGGCGAGTACCAGACAAGGAGCAAGGAATGGCTGAAATTACCGCAGCGATGGTGAAAGAGCTGCGCGAGATCACCGGACTGGGCATGATGGAGTGCAAGAAGGCCCTGGTCGAAGCGGACGGCGACCTGAAGAAAGCCGAGGATCTGCTGCGCATCAAGAGCGGCGCCAAGGCCAGCAAGGCGGCGAGCCGTGTGGCGGCCGAAGGCGTGATCGGCGCCTATCTCTCGCCCGACGCCAAGCTCGGCGCCCTGGTGGAACTGAACTGCGAGACCGATTTCGTGGCGAAGAACGAGGACTTCGTCGCCTTCGCCCGCGCGCTGGCCGAAACCGTGGCCCGGGAGAACCCGGCTGACGTCGAGGCGCTCGCCAAGCTGGACATCGGCGGCGAGAACATCGAAGCCAAGCGCCAGGCGCTGGTGCAGAAGATCGGCGAGAACATCGCCATCCGCCGCTTCGCGCGCATCCAGACCGACGCCAGGCTGTCGCAGTACCTGCATGGCAGCAAGATCGGCGTGCTGGTGGAACTGGAAGGCGGCGACGACGAGCTGGGCAAGGATCTCGCCATGCACATCGCCTTCGCCAAGCCGCAGTTCCTGTCGAAGGAGCAGGTCTCGCCGGAAGTCGTCGAGCGCGAGCGCGAAGTGCTGGCGGCGCGCGCGGCCGAATCCGGCAAGCCGGCGGAGATCGTCGCCAAGATGATCGAAGGCGGCCTCAACAAGTTCCTGAACGAGATCACGCTGCTCGGTCAGCCCTTCGTGAAGGACGACAAGGTGACGGTGGAGAAGCTGCTCGCCAACCGCAAGGCGAAGCTGCGCAGCTACAAGTTCTTCGTCGTCGGCGAGGGCATCGAGAAGAAGACCACCGACTTCGCCGCGGAAGTGATGGCGCAGGCTGGAGTGAGCAAATAACGAACGAGAGCCGCTATGCCCGAACCGCGCCTCAAGCGCATTCTGTTGAAGTTGAGCGGTGAAGCCCTGATGGGTGAGGATCCCTTCGGGATCAACCGCGATATCGTCGAAAACATCGTGGCGGAAATCGCCGCGGTGCACGAGCTGGGCGTCGAGATCGGCGTGGTCATCGGCGGCGGCAACATCTTCCGCGGCGTCGCGCTCGGCGCCGGCGGCGCCGACCGGGCCACCGCCGATTACATGGGCATGCTGGCCACGGGGATGAACGCGCTGGCGCTGGCGGACGGTATGGGGCAAAAAGGCCTGAACGCCCGGGGGCATTCGCCCATCCGC
>QGUL01000416.1 GCA_003242425.1 Pseudomonadota bacterium
GGGGCCCGGGCCCCCGAAGCGGCCCCCGCCGGCACAGGTACGTTGCGCGACCGCCGCGCCGGCGCGCACCCAAGCCTGTGGCGAGGAACGTGCGCAGCCCGCACGTCCTGCGCGCGTACGCGTGCAGTTGCGGCAGGCGGACGCCGGAAAAGCCGCTTTCACCCGTTGACGCGGCAAAGGGTTGCGGCTCAGGCGGCGAGCGCCGTACGGCGCCGCTCGACGATGCGGTGCACGCTCATCCCCACCACCATGAACACGCAAAACACCAGCGCCTTGCCGTAGCCTGCGCCGGCGGCGAGCAGCGCCGGCCCCGGGCAGAAACCCGACAGACCCCAGCCCACGCCGAAAGCCAGGCTGCCGAACACCAGCGGCCGGTCGATCGTACGCACCGTGGGCAGATCCATGGGTGTGCCGAGCAGCGCGCGCTGACGTCGTTTGGCGACGGAGAAACCGAGCGCGCCGACCGCGATGGCACCCGCCATCACCAATGCGAGCGAAGGGTCCCAGCGCCCGGCGAGATCGAGGAAGGCGAGGATCTTGGCCGGATTCGCCATGCCGGCGACGAGCAGGCCGATGCCGAACACCAGACCGCAGAAGAAGGCCGCAACGGAATAGAGCGCGCGCATCTCAGCCTCCCAGCACGTGCCGCGCGAGGAACACGGTCGCGAAGCCGGTTGCCATGAAGCACAGCGTGGCGACGAGGGAGCGCGGCGACAAGCGCGACAGCCCGCATACGCCGTGGCCGCTGGTGCAGCCGCAGCCGAGGGCGTGCCCAGGCCGACCAGCAGTCCCGCGATCGCGAGCGCCGGGAAGTCGGCATCGATTTCGATGGTCGGCGCGCCGCCGGTGAAGGCGGCGTAGAGCGCCGGCGCGATCATCATGCCGAACAGGAAAGCGTAGCGCCATGCCGTATCGCCCGGCCGCGGCGCGAGCGCGCCGGCGAGAATGCCGCTGATGCCGGCGATGCGGCCGTTCAGCAGCGCCAGGGCGCTTGCCGCAAGACCGATCAGCGCGCCGCCCGCGAGCGCATGCCAGGGCGTGAAGTTCGTCCAGTCGATGTCCATGGGCCCCTCAGCCGCAATAGAGGTCGTGGATCGTCTTGAGCAGCTTCAGGGCGCGCTCGTCGGCGATCCGGTAATAGATGTTCTTGCCCTGGCGCCGCGTTTCCACCAGCGCCATGCTGCGCAGCACACCGAGCTGCTGGGACAGGGTGGGCTGATGGATGCCGGTGCGTTCCTCAAGTTCGCTCACGCAGAACTCGCCTTCGGTGAGCTGGCAGAGTAACAGCAGGCGGTCGACGTTGCCGAGCGTGCGCAGCAGCCCGGCCGCGTCCTGCGCGGCGGCGCGCATCGCGTCGACGTCCAGCAACACTTGCCCCATCCCGATATAGTCCCTTTGCGCGGTTGAAACAATATATAAAAAAATATATTGTTATCGCAAGCTCGTTCGCACGGAGGAAAGACGCATGCGTCCCAACATCGAGGCTTTCTACGATCCCGTCACGGCGACCATCAGCTATGTCGTGTACGACAAGCCGGGCGGGCGCGCGGCGGTCATCGACTCCGTGCTCGACTACGATCCCAAGTCCGGTCGCACGAGCACCGCTTCCGCGGACCGTATCCTGGATTTTCTCGCGTCGCAGTCCCTGACGGTCGACTGGCTGCTCGAAACCCACGCGCACGCCGATCATCTGACTGCGGCGCAGTACCTGAAATCGAAATGCGGCGGACGCATCGCCATCGGTGCGCACATCACCGAGGTGCAGAAGGTGTTCCGCGAGGTGTTCAATATCGAGCGCGATTTCCTGCCCGACGGCTCGCAGTTCGATCATCTGTTCCAGGACGGGGAGCGCTTCCGCATCGGCGAGCTGGAAGGACAAGTGATCCACGTGCCGGGCCACACGCCTGCGGACGTCGCATACCGGATCGGCGATGCCGTGTTCGTCGGCGACACGCTGTTCATGCCCGACGTGGGTACGGCGCGCTGCGATTTTCCCGGCGGCGATGCGCGCACGCTCTACCGCTCCATCCGCAGGCTGCTGTCGCTGCCGCCGGAAACGCGGCTCTTCATGTGCCACGACTATCCGCCCGAAGGCGAACGCGGACCGGCGTGGGAAACCACCGTGGCCGATGAGCGGGCGCGGAACGTCCACGTGCGCGACGGTGTGAGCGAGGAGGAATTCGTCCTCATGCGTACCACGCGCGACAAGACGCTCGACATGCCCACGCTCATCCTGCCTTCGGTGCAGG
>QGUL01000417.1 GCA_003242425.1 Pseudomonadota bacterium
CGTGACGCACACACTTCACCGGCCATCAATACCATGCCAGGAAAACCCCACGCGGAACGGAAAAAATTCGTTTTACAGCAACTACTTACACGATTCCAATACCATGACCACCTGGAAACGAGGCGCATGGCATCGGTGGCGAGGCATGGCACAGGGCCGGTTTCGTGCCATCGACTATGCCATGAAAAATTCGTGCTTGGCCATACCCCAGGCTGCCAGTCCGTGCCAGGTGGAAAACACAAAAAAGCCCGCTGTGACGCGGGCTTAGGTGTGTCTGGTGCCGGATCCTGCCGGCCGCTGCCGGACGCGGAATCATTCCCACTCGATCGTCGCGGGCGGCTTGCCGGAGATGTCGTACACCACGCGATTGATGCCGCGCACCTCGTTGATGATGCGGTTGGAGACTTTGGCGAGGAGGTCGTAAGGAAGCTCGGCCCAGTGCGCGGTCATGAAGTCGGTGGTCTGCACCGCGCGCAGGGCGACGACGTATTCGTAGGTGCGGCCGTCGCCCATCACGCCCACCGATTTCACCGGCAGGAAGACGGCGAAGGCCTGGGCGGTTTTTTCGTACCAGCCGGCGGCGCGCAGTTCTTCGATGAAGATGGCGTCCGCCTCGCGCAGCAGGTCGGCGTATTCGCGCTTCACTTCGCCGAGGATGCGCACGCCGAGACCCGGTCCCGGGAAGGGATGGCGGTAGACCATTTCGCGCGGCAGGCCGAGCGCGAGGCCCAGCTCGCGCACCTCGTCCTTGAAGAGCTCGCGCAGCGGTTCGAGTAGCTTGAGGTGCAGCGTGTCCGGCAGCCCCCCGACGTTGTGATGCGATTTGATGGTGTGCGCCTTCTTGGTCTTGGCGCCGGCCGATTCGATCACGTCGGGATAGATCGTGCCCTGCGCGAGCCACTTGGCGTTGGGCAGCTTCGCCGCCTCTTCCTGGAAGACGTGCACGAATTCGCGGCCGATGATCTTGCGCTTTTGCTCGGGATCGGTGACGCCCGCGAGCTCGCGCATGAAGCGCTCGGAGGCGTCGACCATGTCCACCTTCACGCCCAGATGCTTGCCGAAGGTCTCCATGACCTGCTTGGCTTCGTCTTTACGAAGCAGGCCCGTGTCGACGAAGATGCAGGTGAGCTGGTCGCCGATGGCGCGATGGATGAGCGCGGCGGCGACCGAGGAATCGACGCCGCCCGAGAGACCGAGGATCACTTCCTCGTCGCCCACCTGCTCGCGGATCTGCGCGATCGCTTCGGCGACGTAGTCGGGCATGTTCCAGTCGCCCTTGCAGCCGCAGATCTCGCGCACGAAACGGGTGAGGATTTTCGTGCCCTGCTTCGTGTGCGTGACTTCGGGATGGAACTGCACCGCGTAGAAGCGGCGGCTTTCGTCGGCCATGCCGGCGATGGGCGTGGAAGCGTTGCTGCAGATGACTTTGAAGCCGGGCGGCAGCGCCGTGACCTTGTCGCCGTGGCTCATCCACACGTCGAGCAGGCCGTGGCCTTCGGCGTTGGTGCGGTCCTGGATGTTCTTCAGCAGCGCCGAATGCCCGTGCGCGCGCACTTCGGCGTAGCCGAATTCGCGCACTTTGGAGTTCTCCACCGCGCCGCCGAGCTGCGCAGCCATGGTCTGCATGCCATAGCAGATGCCCAGCACCGGCACGCCGAGCTCGAACACCGCCTGCGGGGCGCGCGGCGTTTCCGCTTCCGTCACCGAAGCGGGACCGCCGGAGAGGATGATACCCTTCGCCCCGAAGCCGCGCACGAAATCGTCGCTGACGTCGAAGGGATGGAGCTCGCAGTAGACGTTGGCCTCGCGTACGCGGCGCGCGATGAGCTGCGAATACTGTGCGCCGAAATCGAGGATCAGGATCTTGTCATGCATGGCCGTGGCGGATTGTAAAAGCGCCGACGCCGGCCCGCTTGCGGGGCCTGCGCGTCGGCGTCGATCGTTAGTTCTGCGCGCTCAGTCGATATGGTAGTTGGGCGCTTCCTTGACGATCTGCACGTCGTGCACGTGCGATTCGCGGACGCCGGCGGCCGTGATCTGCACGAACTCGGCGCGCTCGTGCATCTCCTCGATGGTCCGGCAGCCGAGATAGCCCATGCTGGCGCGCAAGCCCCCGATCAACTGTTCGATGACCTTCACCACCGAGCCCTTGTAGGGCACGCGGCCTTCCACGCCTTCGGGCACCAGCTTGTCGGCGTTGGCGGTCGGATCCTGGAAGTAGCGGTCGGCAGCGCCCTGCTG
>QGUL01000054.1 GCA_003242425.1 Pseudomonadota bacterium
TCAGGCGCGCCTTGCGCCATCGGAACAGCGCGACGGCCGCAGGCGAAAAGTGGAGCAGTCGCGTGCCTGCCATGGTGACCGCCTAGATTCCGATCTGGCTGACGGTGTCGTAGATCGGTCCGAGCACCGACAGCATGACCCACAGCATCAAAGCGCCGAGAATGACTGTCAGCGCGGGTTCGATCATGGCCTGCGCTTTGGCGATCGCTTCCCGCACTTCACGGGTGTAGAAATAGTTCACGTTGAGCAGCGCGCGGTCGAGCGCGCCGGTGCTTTCGCCGACCTGCACCATGCGCACCACCAGCGGTGGAAACAGGTCCACTTCTTGGAACGCAGCCGTCACGTTCCTGCCGTCGGCGATTTGCAGTCCGACGCGCCTCAAGCCTGCCTGTACGGCCGCGTTGCCCGCCGAGTCCTCCGCGGCCCGAATGGCATCGGTGACGGGGATGCCCGACGAATACATGAGCGCGAACACGCTGATGAAGCGCGAGAGGACGACCTTCTGGAGAATGGGGCCTGCGACCGGCAGGTGCAGCTTCAGCGCGTCCACGCGCCGGCGCACCAGCGGGTTGCGTGCCGCAAGCGCCTTGAGCGCAAGAATGCCAAGTGCCGGTACGAGCACGATCGCCCAGCCGTAGCGGACGAAGACGTCCGAAACGGCGATGAGCAGGCGGGTGTGCGGCGGGATGCTCCGCCCCATCGATCCGACGAAAGCCGTCATCTGCGGGACGAGGTGCACCATCATGAAGAAAATCACCGCCACGAGGAGCGTTGCCACGATCGCCGGATAGATCATGATTCTTTTGGTATGCGCCGCGAGCTCGTCCTCCCATTTGAGGTTGTCGGTGAGGTTGCGCAGCACCTCCTGCAGGCGTCCGGTTTCTTCGCCGGCGCGAACGAGCGAACGCGTCACGGAATCGAATGCCGCAGGGTAGTGGGACATGGCGCCGGAGAGCGGCTGGCCGCCCTGGATCGCTTCGATCAGTCCGGAGACGACCTCGCGAAAGCGCAGGCTGTCGACGCCGTTGCGCAGATCGTTCAGGCCTTCGAGCATCGGTACGCCGGCGGACGTCAGCTGCTCCAGCTGGAGAAAGAAATTGATCAGGTCGCGGCGCTTCACGCCGCGCCCCACGCCGCGCCGGTTTTTGGCGGGGTTGCCGACGACGAGATCCAGGCCCATGCGCTTGAGGCGCAGTTCCAGGTCGACGAGGTTCAGCGCGTCGATCTGGCCGTGGAGGGTCTTGCCGGCGGCGTCGATCGCCTTGTACCTGTAGAGCGTCACCGGTCACTCCATCCTGTCGGTGAGATCGACCACGCGCAGCAGCTCCTGCAACGAGGTCGAGCCGTCCAACACCCGGCGCGTGCCGTTGTCTGCCAGCGTCCGGAAGCCTTTGGCGAGCGCGCGGCGCAGCAACTCGCGGCCGGTGGCGCGGCCGGCGATCATTTCGTCCATTTCGGCGTCGATTTTGAGCAGCTCCATGATGGCGAGCCGCCCGCGATAGCCCTGATAGTCGCAGCGGTCGCAGCCGATCGGGCGGTAGATGTGCTGCATGGCGCCGGCATCGCGGCCCAGGAGTTTGTGTTCCGCCTCGTCGGGCACATACGGCTGGCGGCAATGCGTGCAGAGACGGCGTACCAGCCGCTGCGCGACGATGCCGATGATGTTGCCCGCCATGATCTCCGCGGAAACGCCGATATCCAGCAGCCGGGGGATGGCACCGATGGCGGAGCTCGAATGCAGGGTCGAATACACCTGATGGCCGGTCATGGCGGCGCGAAAAGCCATGTGCGCCGTGTCCTCGTCGCGGATCTCGCCGACCAGAATGACATCGGGATCCTGGCGCATCATGGAACGGATGCCGTTGGCAAAATCGAGTTTGGCCGCTTCGTTGACCGAGGTCTGGCGGATCAGCGGCATCGGGTACTCGACCGGATCCTCCAGTGTCATGATGTTGATGCCGTCGTGGCTGATGTGGTTGAGGATCGAATACAGGGTGGTGGTCTTGCCGCTGCCGGTTGGTCCGGTGACGAGGATGATGCCCTCGGGACGCGCGATCATCCGCTTGAGCAGCATCAACTGGTCCTCGTGCAGGCCGAGCGCTTCCAGCGGCACGATGCCCTTCTGCCGGTCGAGGATGCGCAGCACGATGTTCTCGCCGTGGGTGGTGAGTTGCGAGGACACCCGGAAATCGACCTGCCGTCCCGTGAGCGAAAGCGAAATGCGGCCGTCCTGCGGCGCGCGCGTCTCGGCGATGTTCATTCTCGCCATCACTTTGATGCGCACAGCCATCGCGGGCCAGTAGTTCCTGTGCAACGAGCGGATCTGGCGCAGTACGCCGTCGATGCGGTAGCGGATGCGCAGGAAGCTCGCCTCGGGTTCGAAATGGATGTCGGAGGCACCGCGTTCCACGGCGTCGGCGAGCAGCGCGGAGACGAGCCTCACCACGGGCTGGCTGTATTCGTCGCCTGAAGCCGCGAGGCTCTGATAATCGATTTCGCCCGTCTCGATCTCGTGCAGGATGCCGTCGATCGACAGCTCGTGGCCGTAGTACTGCTCGATGGCCCGTGCGATCTCGGATTCGCCCGCCAGGCGCAGCTCCAGCTCGTACTGTCCGTGCAAGTGCGCCCGGATCTGATCGAGAGCGACCAGGTCGTTGGTATCGGAGACGGCGAGGATCAGCACATGACGCTCCCGGTCCAGCGCGACCGGGAAGACGTTGTGCCGCCTGGCGACGTCGCGCGGCACGAGCCGAAGGGCGTTCGGATCGACGACGATCCTCGACAGGTCCGCGCTCCGCAGTCCGAGTTTTTCCGACAGTGCGTCGCGCAACGTGGCCTCGGACACGAAACCCAGTTGCACGAGCAGTTTGCCGACCGGCTGCCGGGATTTCATCTGCTCGAGCAGCGCGATGCGCAGCTGGTCCTCCGTCAGGATGCCCTGGGCGATGAGGAACTGGCCGAGATGGCGCTGGGCTTGTGCGCGGGTTTCCATTGCGGCACGGATCATGGGTCGAGTTCGCCGAGACGGGCCGCGGCTTCGTCAACCGGGAACGCGGCCGGATGCGTCGCCGCGAGCTCCAAGGCCTTCCGGTAGTACTCCAGCGCAAGCTGCGGCCGGCGCAGCCGGTCGAGGCTCACCGCGAGATTGAAGGCGTAGTCGGGATGCGTCGGTTCGCTGACGTAGGCCTTGAAATAGGCGCGTTGCGCTTCGGGCCAGCGATGCTGCGCGGCGTAGAGGTTGCCCAGCGCGAAATGCAGCACGCCGGCGTCGGGGTATCGTGCGATGAGATGCTTGAGCCGGCTTTCCGTAGCGACGGGATCGCCCTGGGCACGCATGCCGAGCAGCCCCGCATGCGCGTAGGGATCGCGCGGATCGCGTTCGAGCAACTGAAGGTAGTGCGCTTCGGCGCTTGCGTAGCGTCGTTCGCGCACGTCGATCGCCGCCAGGCCGAGCAGCGCATCGCGGCCGAACGCGTCGTCGCGCAGTGCCTGTTCGTAGTATTTGCGAGCGGCTGCGAGATCGCCCGCGTGGAAAGCGTTGTAACCCAGTTCCGCTGCGGAGGGCCCCTGCGTTTGCGAGGCCACCAGTGTGATGGCGGTGTCGGAGGACGCAGCCGCCGTTGCGGCCGTCGTGGTTTTTGTGGTGCGCCCTGCGGTTTGGCTTCCCGATGAGCGGGAGAGCGTTCCTGCGGAAGGCGTACGGACGGGCGGACGTTTTTCTTCGGGTGCGGGGTGCCCGCTTTCCGGGGCGGCAAAGGCTGCGACCGCGAGATGCGATGCTGGCGGTGGAGCGAGGTCAATGCCGGCGGCGATGGGCGCCGAGGGATGCGCAACGGTACTGTGGGGCTGCAACTGGTGCCAGAAGTATCCGATTACGCTCAGTGCCGCCGCGCCCAGCACGCCGAGCGCGAGATGGAAGGGTCTACGCGAATTGGGCTTCGAAGCCCGCGTTTCGAACCGCGCGTTATGCCCGGATGCACCGCGATCCGCCGGCTGGACGGATGTTTGCGCTTCAACCTTCGAGGCACCGGGTTGAGATTCGAAGGGGGCCAGATCCTCGGGCAGGATCACTACCGGTTGGGCGAGCTCGGGCAGGTCGTCGCGGGTCAGGTGCGGTACGGGATCGGAGGCGGCCGGTTTCAGCGGTTCGAGCGCCAACGGCCGTCCGCAGACGGCCGTGCGGACTTCGTCCGCTTCCGGTTGCGCCTGGTGGGCAGCGCGTTTGAGGACGTCGAACGGTTGGCTCATGAACGTCCCGCTCCTCGCAGGGTGCGCGCCGGGTGCGGCTCGCGCATGAAGTCGTCACCCGGCAGGAAGCTGCGGTAGCCGCGGTAGTCGCCATCGAGGCTCGGATCGTCGACGACCACGGGCCGGATGAAGATGACGAGTTCGGTTTTGCTGTTGGCCTGATTCTTCCCGGCGAACAACTCGCCGATGAGCGGAATCCCGTTAAGACCGGGCACCGTGTCGTCGACCGCGTCGACGGCATCCTCGATCAGCCCGCCCATGACGGCGATTTCGCCGCTGCGCAAGTGGATGACCGACTCGAGCTCGCGTTGCTGGATCTGAGGGATGCTGCTGACGATGCCCCGGTCGGGGCAGGGATCGATTGCCCCGCAGGGATTGCGCAGGGTAGGGTTGGGGTCCGGAACGGCGCCGCTGACCCGGGAAATCGTCGGCTTGAGGTTGAGCAGCACGTTGCCGTTGCCGTCGATCTGGGGCGTTACGTTCATGATGAAACCGACAGAAACGCTGTGCGGGGTGGTATTGACCGTGCTAAGGGTGCTGCTCTCCGTCTGGCTGGTGGACGCTTCGACGGTGAAGTACACCAGGTTCTCCACCACCTTGAGGACCGCGGTCTGGTTGTTCAGCACGCTGACGCGAGGGCTGGACAGCACTCTCAGGGTGCCGAACTGGTCGAGCAGCTTGATCCGTGCCGTGAAGTCCTCGGAGGTGTAATCGAGCGTGAAGACGCCGGGCAGCGGCTCGTCGATGCCGCGCGCGGGCACCTCGCTCGAAATCGATCCGGAGAATCCGGCGGAGCCGCGCAGGAAAGCGTTCCAGTCGATGCCTTGCTGGTAGTTGCGGTTCAGGCGCACTTCGACGATGGTCGCTTCGATCAGCACCTGACGCTTGGCATTGGCGAGCACCAGATCGAGATACTCCTGGATTTTTTCGTGCTGCCGGGCGGTGGCGCGGACGGTAAGCAGACCGGCTTCGCGGTTCGAGATCACCGAGGCGGCTTCCCTGAACATCGTGCCCGGCACGACGTTCGCATCGACCGCCGCGACGTTTGCAGAAGCGGGGAGGATCTTGTCGGTTTCCCGGAGGATGGCCTCGACGTTCTTTTCCAGCGTGTCCCAGAAGTGGTTGACGGCGACGTTCTGCACCGTGAGTGTGGAAGCGTTCGGGCTCGACGTCTCCGCCTGTGTGCCGGCCGCGCTGGCCGAAAGAATGTTGCCGGAAATGCTGACCGAGCCGCGCGCCTCGCGCTGCATGTTCACATAGTCGATCCTGTAGATCCGCAGGTACGGCGTGTCCGGCATCACCACCAGATTGGGGCCGTCCAGTTCGTAACGCATGTCCACCTGCTTGGAAATGCGTTCGAGCAGTTGCGGCAGCGTCTGGTCGATGGCGTTGAGCGTCACGGTGCCCGTGATGCCCGGATGGATGTCGACGTTGAGTCTCGCGTCGCGCGCCAGCGCGAACAGCAGTTCGCGCGCGGGCACGTCGTGAACGGTGACGCTGAAGGTTTCGAGCGGCGGTTTCGGCCGGGGCAACGGCACCGGCAGCGTCTGCACGGGCGCGGGAATGCGCGTCACGGGCGGCGGCTCGCTGCGGCCCAGATGTCCGTCGGAGTGCTTCATCGGCTGAAAGCAACCGCCGAGCAACACGGCCGTGCCGCAGGCAATGAGCGGTCTGAGCATCGCTCCTCCGATAACGAACGCGCAGACGGAAGTTGACGGGTGATCGAGCAAGCGCCGGAACGCCGGCGTTGCGGGGCGAATTGTTCGTCTGCGCGAACGGCGACGCGAGCCGTTGTTTTGGCGCCGTTGCGACTTATTGCGCGTTCACCGGTGTACTGATGCGACGTTGTGGTAGCGCGGATATCGTGCTTCGAGCGATTGCGGTAATCCGCTTATGAGTGTGTGCTTGGCGCACGAACGGGTAATGCATGCGGACACGCGCCTCGCATAGCGTTTTCCTTCTTCAAGCGATGCGTAGAAGTCTTTCGATATCGCGCAACATGTTTCGATCGGTGCAGCGGCATGCAGATGAGGTTGCGCGGTGTCGCATGTCGAGCGAGGCTCGTTTGCCGGCGGCGGCTCTATGCAAGCGCGGGGCGCGGTTGGCGCGTATGCGGCGCTTTCTCCGGTTGCACGAACGGTGCCGTTGAAAACGAGAGCGGTACGGCGAGGGGTGGGAATGGAACGCGGGCGCCGGAGCGGCGCCCGCACGGGACTGCATCAGTTCTGCTTCTGCAGCGACTCCATGCGGCTGTAGAGCGTCGTGCGGTTGATGCCGAGCAGCCTGGCCGCCTGGCTGACGTTGCCGCGGGTGAGTTTCATCGCCGCTTCGATGTAGCCCTGTTCCCAGGACCGCAGCAGATTGTCGAGGCTGAAGGCGCGTTCGCGCTGCAGGTGGCGCTGCGCCTGTTCGACGATGAGCTGCGGATCGGCGGACAGCGCCAGCGCGGGCCCTTCCGCCTCTAGCGGCTCGACATCGAGTTCCTGCTCCAGTTCCATCACGGAGAGACGCTGGCCGGCGTACTTTGTGGTCAGGCGGATGACGATGTTGCGCAGTTCGCGCACGTTGCCGGGGAAGTGATACTGGAGCCAGCGCTTGGTCGCATCCTCGTCGAGCATGAACGCCGGCATCTGCGCACGCTCGGCGTAGAAGGCGCGGAAATGCTCCAGCAGCAGGAGCTTGTCGTCGTCCATCTCGCGCAGCGGCGGGACGGTGACCGTGAATACGGACAGGCGGTGATAGAGGTCGGCGCGGAACCGGCCCTTCCTGATTTCCTGTCGCAGGTCGCGGTTCGTCGCGGCGATGATGCGCGCGCGGCTGTAGCGGCGCTGGGTCTCGCCCATGCGCTGGTATTCGCCGTTCTCCAGCACCCGTAACAGCTTGGCCTGCAGCTCCGGCGGCAACTCGCCGACCTCGTCGAGGAACAGCGTGCCGTCCGCCGCATCCTCCAGATAACCGGACCGGACGGTTTGCGCGCCGGGGCAGGCGCCTTGCACGCAACCGAACAGCGCAGGCTCGACCTGGTCCGGCTCGATCGCCGCGCAGTTGAGCGCGAGGAAAGGTTTGTCCTTGCGGCTGGACAGGCGGTGCAGCGCATTGGCCACCAGTTCCTTGCCGCTGCCCGATTCGCCTTCGATGAGGGCCGGGAAGGGCGAGTCGGCGTACTGGCTGATCTGGCTGCGCAGTTTCTGCATCGCAGGGCTGCGGCCGATGAGCACGCCGGCCTCGACCGCCATGCTGCCCGACATTTCCGCGCGCCGGAACGCCAGCGCCTGCGTGAGCGCCTTCCTGAGCTGCTCCGGCTCGCAGGGCTTGGCGACGAACTCGAACGCGCCGAGCGCGCGGGCATGGCGCGCGTGCACGGTATCGTTCTGGTCGGTCAGCGCCAGGATCTTGATGTGCGGCGAATGCGCAAGCAGCTCGGTGATCAGCCGGAATCCTTCATCCGGACGCTGCGGCACCGGCGGCAGTCCCAGGTCGACCAGCGCCAGAGGCGGCGGCTCGCGCAGTTGCCGAAGCAGGTTGATGGCCTGTGCGCGCGAGTCGCTCAGCACGGGTTCGAAATCGTTGCCGAGCGCTTGAGCGAGGGTATCGGCGATCTGTGGATCGTCGTCGACGATGAGCAGTCCCGGTTTCGTGTTGTTGGTCATTGTTTTCGGGGCCCCGTGATCTTGTTGTCGCGGCGAGGCGGCCGCTTCCACGAACCGGCAATGGTCTCACAGGGCATCGGTGTGGCCTGCGAAATACGGCACACCGGTCGGTGAATCGAGCCCGCGCGCCGTCGGCGGGCCGACGCCTTCGGCGCGTTCCGCGCTGCACAATCGCGCTGAACGACCGGCGCCGGCCCGTTCTTCCGGGCGCCTGTGGAGCCGCCGGAACACATCTATTACAATGCGACGTTTTTCACGGATGGGCCGAGTCTTTGCCTCCCCTCGTCGAGTTTGACAACGTTTCCTTTGCGTATGGCAGCCGTGCCGTGCTCAAGGGCATGTCGCTCGTCGTGCCCAAAGGGCAGGTCGTGGCCATCATGGGCGCGAGCGGCTCGGGCAAGACCACGGTTCTGCGGCTCATGGGCGGCGCCCTGCGCGCTTCGAGCGGCACCGTCCGCGTATTCGGCCAGACGCTGAACAGGATGCGGACTCGGGAGCTGTACGAGCTGCGCCGGGACATGGGCATGCTGTTCCAATTTGGTGCGCTCTTCACCGATCTGAGCG
>QGUL01000418.1 GCA_003242425.1 Pseudomonadota bacterium
ATCTTCGAACCCTTCCGCCGCGGCGAAAGCGGCGCGGGCGTCAGCGGTTTCGGCCTGGGTCTGGCGATCGCCAAGCGCGCCATCGAGGCCAACGGCGGCAGCCTGCAGGCGCGCAATCGCGAGGGCGGGGGCCTCTGTGTGGAAATTTTCCTCCCTTGCAAAAAATAGAACCGGGCCGAAGCCCGGTTCGAATATTCCACAAGGAGGCATATCAAGGCCGGACCATGCGCGCACGAATCGCATCGACCGGTGCACAAAGTATGCAACCGCCCCGGCCGGATCAAAAGGAATCATTTATCACTTGCATATTCCTTCTCCTCGCCACCGCCAAATACGTCTCCGCAAATACCGACGGTGCGAAGGTATTTCACGGCGTGCTGAGAATGCACGGCCGTGTCCGGAAGAAACAGGCAGCAAGCGCGGCCTTCATCGTGCGATGCTTTGGTGCGAAACTTCAGTGCCTCACATCCCAGCATGGAGCGAAAGATGTCACGTAACGCGATTCTGGCCATCGTCTTTTGCGCCGCGACCGCCGCACAGGCGCAGGAAGCCACTTTCGAGCTGCGCAGCATCACGCCCGAGGCGGCGCTCAAGGCCGCCTCCGCCGCGCTCGCCTATTGCAACAAGCAGGGCTATCAGGCCGCCGTCGCCGTGAGCGACCGCGCCGGCAACGCCGTGGTCATGCTGCGCGACCGGCTGGCCGGCCCGCACACCGTGCAAACCTCCATCGACAAAGCTTACACGGCGGCTACGTTCAGGATGGATACGAAAACGCTGGGACGCGAAACCGAGAAGGGCGCGGTCTCCGGCATCCGCCACCTGCCGCGCGTGGTCGCCACGGGCGGCGGCGTGCCGATCGAATCGAGCGGCATGCTGGTCGGCGCGATCGGCGTATCGGGCGCGCCGGGCGGCGATGCCGACGAAGCCTGTGCACGCGCCGGCATCGAAGCGATACGCGACGCGCTGGAGTTCTGAACGAAGCGCGCCGCGATGGGTGGCGCCGGTGTGCGGCGCTACTCGTATGGGTTGTGCAGGTCCGCGACGACTCGGGCGAACACTTCGCGGACCTGCGCCTCGTCGCAGCCCATCAGCAGCGCATCCTCGAAGGCGTCCTGCAGGACCTGCCGGATCTCCTCGAGGTTTTCGCGCAGCACTTTCAACTTTTCGACGCAGCTGATGGGCTCGCCTTCGGGCGAATGCCAGCGCGGCTCGGGCAGCGGCTTCGCCATGGCCGATTCCTCAGGCGGCTTGCGCCACCTGCGGCGTCTTGTCCTTCGGATTGAGGAAGACCTGCAGGCGCCGCGGCCGTACAACCAGCGTCTCGCCCTCCCGGAAGCGTTTCTGGCGGTACTGCTCAGCCGGCATTTCCGCCTCGATCAGGCCGGCGCCGTCCTCGCGTTCCAGTTCCAGGCGTGCGGTCGGTCCGACAAGCAGCGTACGTACCAGTTGTACGCGGATGCCCGACTGCCCGGGGCCGTAGCGGTCGATATCGAGCTCGTGCGGACGCACGAAGCCGACCGCGGGCGTATCCTGTGTCGTATCGTGTTCGGGCGTCTCGAGTGCAACGCCCTCGCCCACGTGCAGCCAGCCCCGGTGGGCACGGCCGTGGAAGAGATTGACGTTGCCGAGGAAGCTGTAGACGAAAGGCGTCGCGGGCTTTTCGTACACTTCCTCGGGCGTACCTTCCTGCTCCACTCGCCCCGCGTTCATCAGCACGACGCGGTCGGCCACTTCCAGCGCCTCCTCCTGGTCATGGGTGACGAAGATGCTGGTGACGTGGATCTCGTCATGCAGGCGCCGCAGCCAGCGGCGCAGTTCCTTGCGCACTTTGGCGTCCAGCGCGCCGAAGGGTTCGTCGAGCAGCAGCACCTTGGGTTCGACCGCCAATGCGCGCGCGAGCGCGATGCGCTGCCGCTGGCCGCCCGAGAGCTGGGAGGGATAGCGGTCCGCGCACCAGTCGAGCTGCACCAGCTTGAGCAGCGCATGCACGCGGTCGGCGATCTCCGATTTGCTCGGCCGCTGGGCGCGCGGCTTCACCTGCAGGCCGAAGGCGACGTTCTCGAACACCGTCATGTGGCGGAACAGCGCGTAATGCTGGAACACGAAGCCCACCTGCCGCTCCCGCACGTCGCGGTCGGAGGCGTCCTCGCCGGAGAAGTAGATGCTGCCCTCGTCCGCCGTCTCCAGGCCGGCGATGACGCGCAGCAGCGTGGTCTTGCCGCAACCCGAAGG
>QGUL01000419.1 GCA_003242425.1 Pseudomonadota bacterium
CGGCTACTCCGGACGCGAAGTCATGGCCGAATTCCGGCGCGCGACCGGCCTGCCCACGGCGACCAACATGATCGCGACCGACTGGCGAGAAATGGGCCACGCGATCCAACTGCACGCGGTCGACATCCCGCTCGCCGATCCGCATTTCTGGACCATGCAGGGCTCGGTGCGGGTGGCGCAGATGTGCCGCGACTGGGGGCTCACCTGGGGTTCGCACTCGAACAACCACTTCGACATCTCGCTCGCCATGTTCACGCATGTCGCGGCCGCCGCGCCGGGCCGCGTGACGGCGATCGATACGCACTGGATCTGGCAGGACGGCCAGCGGCTCACGCGCGAGCCGCTGCGCATCGTCGGCGGCAAGATCGAGGTGCCGAAGAAGCCGGGGTTGGGCATCGAGCTCGACATGGAGATGCTCGAAGCCGCGCACCGGCTGTATCTCGAAAAAGGTCTGGGTGCGCGCGACGACAGCGTGGCGATGCGTCAGCTCATTCCAGGCTGGCAGTTCGATCCCAAGCGCCCGTGCATGGTGCGCTAGTCCGACAAGGAGAGACGATGGATACGAGTTTCATCCGCGGTGTCATTCCGCCGATCGTCACACCCGTCGACGCCGAAGAGCGCGTCGACGAGCAGGGGCTCAAACGCGTGGTCGATCATGTGATCGACGGCGGCGTACACGGTATTCTGGCGCTGGGCAGCAACGGCGAGTTCTTCGGTCTTTCGAGCGAGGAACAGGAGCGCGCCATCGCCCTCACGCTCAAGCACGCCGCGGGACGCGTGCCGGTCTATGTGGGCATCGGCGCCATCGCCACGCGCGAATGCATCCGCATCGCCAGGCTCGCCGAGCAGTACAAGGCGCAGGCCATCACCATCCTGCCGCCGATGTTCATCGCTCCGAACGAGGAAGAGCTCTATCAGCACTTCAAGGCCGTGGCCGACGCCACCAGCCTGCCGATGCTGATCTACAACAATCCGGACCGCCTGCAGGTGAACGTCTCGGCACGGCTGCTCGAACGCCTGGCCGATGTGCCGAACATCGTCGGCGTTAAGGACAGCAGCGGCGACCTCGCGCTCACCGCCGAATACATCATGCGCACGCGCGACAAGGGCTTCAAGGTGCTGGCCGGGCGCGATCTGCTCATCCTCGCCACGCTGGTCTACGGCGGCGTGGGCTGCGTCGCGACGACCGCGAACATCGTCCCCGAGCTCGTGGTTTCGATCTACGAGCGCTACCTGGCGGGCGATCTGGAGGGGGCGCGGGAGGCGCAGTTCAAGCTCGCGCCGCTGCGACTGGCGTTCAATCTCGGCAGCTTCCCGGCCATGACCAAGGACGCCATGAACCTGATGGGTCTGGAGGTGGGCGCGCTCATCAAGCCCATCACGAGCTGCCCGCCGGAAAACCTGGAGAAGCTCCGCAAAATCCTCGTCGACGCCGGCGCGAAGGTGAAGCGCTAGGCGCCTGCGAGCACGCGGAACGCGCGACTCATTTCCGGGTCACGCGTTCGCGCTGCTGCTCGCGGGTGATGGTGCTGACGACGTCGTTCAATTCCTCGCAGATGATCCCCAGCACGTCGTCCACCGTGACGATGCCCTTGAGGATGCCGCGCTCGGTCACCACCGGCAGCCGCCGCACCCCGTGGCGGCGCATGCAGTGCAGCGCGTCGGCGACGCTCTCGTCCGCGCGGATGGTGACCGGCGTGTCGAGGATCACGTCACCCACCGTCACGACATTCGGGTCGAGATCGCAGGCCACCACCGACAACACGATGTCGCGGTCGGTGAGGATGCCCTCCACACGCTGCCCCTCGTCCGTCTCTTCCACGACGACCAGGGAACCCACGTGCTGTTCCCGCATGAGCCGCGCCGCGTCGGCGATGCTCATGTTCTTGTGCACGACTACCACCACGGGATTGCAGATCTCGCCGATGATCATTGCGGTTCTCCTGAAGGGATTGGGAGATTAGCGGACGCGACGCGCTCCGCCGCCATGTTTCAAGCATAGCGCGCGGCCGGCCGCGCCATTTGACCTATGGCAAGGGCCGTGCGTGCCTGTTTCAGAGGCGGATCCAGCCGCGTCTGACGCAGGCCGAGGCGAGCAGGCCGAACAGGAAGGCGATCCCCACGTTCCAGAGCGCGAGCGCGGTCACCGCCACGGTCACGAAACGCTCGCCCTTGTCGCGGCTGAAATCGCAGGAACCCAGCGCGAGCTGCACACCGGTGAGGAAGAGGAT
>QGUL01000420.1 GCA_003242425.1 Pseudomonadota bacterium
CCCCCCGGCGGTGCGGGGGGTGGCGAGCGTCCCGGGGGTGGGGGGCCGCCCCGGCCCCCCGGCGCCCCCCGTGCCCCGCGTGGGCCAACCCCAGCGCGGCGTCGCCCGTCGCGCCCGAGAGCCAGATGTCGTCGCCCGGCTGCGCGCCGTCGCGGCGCAGGGCATGGGCCGGATCGACCGTGCCGGCGGCGGTGATGGAAATGGTGAGCGGACCGCGGGTAGTGTCGCCGCCGATGAGCTCGATGCCGTGCTGATCGGCCAGTGCGTACATGCCTTCGGCGAAGGCGGAAAGCCAGGCATCGTCGACGGCCGGCAGCGCGAGCGCCAGCGTGAACCACAGCGGCTCCGCGCCCATGGCGGCGAGATCCGAGAGGTTGACTGCCAGCGCCTTGTGGCCCAGCGCACGCGGGTCGGTATCCGGCAGGAAATGCGTGCCCGAGACCAGCATGTCGGTGGTGATGGCAAGCGCCTGGTCGGTGCGGCTCAACGCGCAGTCGTCGCCGACGCCCAGCAGCGCCTTGCTCGCCGGCCGCGTGAAATGGCGCCGGATCAATGCGAACTCGGGCGTCAGCGGCACTTCGCTCATGATGCCTGTCCTTTGGGGCGCGAGGCGCCCTTTTCGTGCGGCCGCAAGACCGGAGCCAGCTTGTCGAGCACGCCGTTGACGTACTTGTGGCCGTCGGTGCCGCCGAAGGTCTTGGCCAGCTCGATCGCCTCGTTGATCACGACCCGGTAGGGCGCTTCGGGCGAATGCATGAATTCGAAGGTCGCGAGCATCAGGATCGCGCGCTCGACGGGCGACAGCGCCTCGGCCGGACGATCCAGCACAGGCTTGAGCTGCTCGAGCAGCGTATCGGCATGCCGGATGGTGCCGCGCAGCAGATGCAGAAAGTAGTCGTGATCGGCCTCGGTGAAGGCTTCGTCCTCCGCCAGCGTGCGCTCGATCTCGCTCGCCGTGGCGCCGGCGAGCTGCCATTGGTAAAGCCCTTGTAGCGCGTATTCGCGGGCCCGGCGACGTGCAGACTTCATCGTTGCTGCCTCTTTCCTGTTTGCACGCCGGCGTGCGCTTCAGCGCGATCCGATGCCGCGCAGCAGCCGCGCCATTTCCACCGCCACTTCGGCGCAATCGCGCCCCTTGACGGCGGCGCGCACCGCCGCCTGCTCGTCGGTGTCGCAGGTGAGAATGCCGTTGGCGATGGGCACGCCGGTATCGAGCTGCACGCGGGTAATGCCGGCCGCGGACTCGTTGCTGACGACTTCGAAATGATAGGTCTCGCCGCGAATGACCGCGCCCAGCGCAATGAGCGCGTCATAGCGGTTGCTGGTGGCGAGCGCGCGCAGCGCGAGCGGCGCTTCCAGCGCGCCGGGCACCGACAGCACGGTGATGTCGCGCTCGGCCACGCCCAGTTCCTTGAGTCGCGCCACGCAGGCGCCGAGCGCCTCCAGGCCCACGCTTTCGTTGAAGCGCGAGCGCACGATGGCGATGCGCAGCCCGGTGCCGTCCGTGGTGGCGTGGATTTCGTTCATGCCTGGTTGCTCGTCTCGGGTTGCAGGTAGCCGGCGATTTCCAGCCCCCAGCCGGCCATGCTCGGCATTTTGCGTTCGGCGGCCATGAGGCGCATCCTGCCCACGCCCAGGTCGCGCAGGATCTGCGAGCCGATGCCGTGGGTGAGCAGGTCGACCTTCGCCGGCGTCTTGAAGGGCGGATTGGCGGCCGCCCGTTCGATGAGCTGGCCCGCGCTTTCGGTGCAGTTGAGCAGCACCATCACGCCGCGGCCTTCGGCCGCGATGCGCGCCAGCGCCTGCGGCACGGTCCAGGAATGGCCGGTCGCGCCGGCGTCGAGCAGATCGAGTACCGACAGCGGTGCGTGCACGCGCACCAGCGTTTCGTCCTCCGCCCTGACCGTGCCGCGCACCAGCGCCAGATGCGTTTCGCCCGAGATCTTTTCGATGTAGGCGACAAGGCGGAAGGGACCGTAGGCGGTTTCGATGTCGCGCTCGGCCACACGCCGGATCAGCGACTCGTGCCGGCTGCGGAACTGGATGAGATCGGCGATGGTGCCGATCTTGAGGCCGTGGATGCGGGCGAACTCGATCAGGTCGGGCAGCCGCGCCATGGTGCCGTCGTCCTTGAGGATTTCGCAGATCACTGCGGCGGGGGTCAGGCCCGCGAGTTGCGCCAGGTCGCAGCCCGCCTCGGGATGGCCGGCGCGCACCAGCACGCCGC
>QGUL01000421.1 GCA_003242425.1 Pseudomonadota bacterium
AAAAAAACGGGAATTTCAAGAGCCCCCTTTCCCCGGCCCGGCCCCCCCCCCCCCGCCACCCCCCCGGGCCCCGGGGGGTTCCCCCCGCCAGTTCTCCCCGAGCCGGATCTGCGCCACGGCATCGCCGTTGCGGTACGTGATGATGATTGGACAGGCGTCGGGCGCCCGGTAGGGTTCCAGCAGTTGCTTCAGACGGTTGATGGCCTGGGCGCCGTTGCGCGAGGCCTCGCCGTTCAACGAGAGCTGCAGCCTGCGCGCATAGTTGCGGCGCGCCTCGGCAAGGCTCATGACCCTTTCGGCGGTGATACGCGTCACCGACTCGGTCTCCTCGCCGCTTTCGCTGCGGCGCTCGAAACGCCGCGCCTTCACTTCCAGCACAACGATGGTGTCTTCCTTGAGCACGTTGCGCGCGGCATCGGCCGCCTCGTCGTAGAGCACCACCTCCTGCACGCCCGAGTCGTCGCTCACCGTGAGCACGCACATGCGGCCGGAGCGGCCGTTCTGCCAGCGCACGTTCTCGATCAGCCCGGCGACCTGATGCGTGCGCGCGTTGCGCATGAAGCCTCCGCTTTCGGCCAGCGACTCCAGTTGCGCGAGCGGCACGGGCGCGAAGCGGCGCACCTCCTCGCGCACCGCGTCGAAGGGATGGCCGGAGAAGTAGTAGCCCAGCGCGACCTTTTCCTCCGCCAGGCGCCGGCGCGCGTCCCAGGCCGGCACGGCCACGAGCTCCGGACGCTCGGCGGGCATGCCCTCGCCGCCGAACAGGCTCGCCTGCTGCGCGTCGCGCTCGCGCTGTTCGGCCGCCTCCATCGCACGGCCCACCGAGGCGAGCAGCGCCGCTCGGTTGGGATCGACCGAATCGAAGGCCCCGGCGCGCACCAGCGCCTCGATCACGCGGCGGTTCACCACGCGCTTGTCCACGCGTTCGCAGAAATCGAACAGATCCTTGAACGGCCCGCCCGCCTCGCGCGCGGCAATGATGGCGTTGATCGCCGACTCGCCGGTGCCCTTGATGCCGCCCAGGCCGTAGCGGATCGTCTTCTCGTCCACCGGCTCGAAGCGGTAGCCGCTGGCGTTGATGTCCGGCGGCAGCACCTTGAGGCCGTTGTCGACGCAGTCGCGGTAGAGGCTCTGCACCTTGTCGGTGTCGTCCATCACCGCCGACATGTTGGCGGCCATGAAGGGCGCGGGATGGTGCGCCTTCATGTACGCCGTCTGGTAGGCGACCAGCGCATAGGCCGCGGCGTGGGACTTGTTGAAGCCGTAGCCCGCGAACTTCTCCATCAAGTCGAAGATCTCGCCCGCCACTTCCGCGCTCACGCCGTTCTTGGCCGCACCGGCGATGAAGATCTCGCGGTGCTTCGCCATCTCCTCGGGCTTCTTCTTGCCCATGGCGCGGCGCAGCAGGTCCGCGCCGCCGAGCGTGTAGCCGCCGATGCGCTGCGCGATCTGCATCACCTGCTCCTGGTAGACCATGATGCCGTAGGTCTCGGCGAGGATGGGCTCCAGACGCGGGTCGAGATATTCGATCTTGGAGGGATCGAACTTGCGCTCGATATAGTCCGGGATAAGGTCCATGGGACCGGGCCGGTAGAGCGCGACCAGCGCGATCAGATCCTCCAGGCGGTCGGGCTTGGCGCGCTTCAGCATGTCGCGCATGCCTCGCGATTCGAACTGGAAGACCGCGGTGGTGTTCGCCTCGGAGAAGATCTTGAAGGCCGCGGGATCGTCGAGCGGCAGCTTGTCGAGCGCGAGCTCCGAAGCGGGATCGAGCCGCTTCACGTAGCGCACCGCCCAGTCGAGGATGGTGAGCGTGGTGAGGCCGAGGAAGTCGAACTTCACCAGACCGATCGCCTCGACGTCGTCCTTGTCGAGCTGCGACACCACGCCTTCGTTGCCGCCGCTGGCGCTGTAGACCGGGCAGAAGTCGGTGATCTTGCCGGGCGCGATCAGCACGCCACCCGCGTGCATGCCGACGTTGCGCGTGAGGCCTTCGAGCTGCTCGGCCAGTTCCAGCAGTTCGCGCGTCTCCTCCTCGGTGTCCTCGCGCTCCTTGAGGCGCGGCTCCATTTCGCGCGCCATCTGCAGCGTGATCTGCTTGCCGGGCTGGAAGGGGATGAGCTTCGCCAGCTCGTCGGTGCGGTTGTAGCCCCACTCCAGCACGCGGCCGACGTCGCGCACCACCGCCTTGGCCGCCATGGTGCCGAAGGTGGCGATCTGCGAC
>QGUL01000422.1 GCA_003242425.1 Pseudomonadota bacterium
GTGTAGAACAGCACCGTGCAGCCCGGTTCCAGCCGTTCGACGGCGCTGGTGCGCGGGGTGTCGGGCAGCACGCCCAGCAGGGCGTTGTGCCCGCCCAGCAGGTAACGGGCTCTGCCGTCATGGTGCACCAGCAGCGGAGGAGGGTGACCCGCCACCGAATAGATCATCCGCCAGCCGCGGTCGGGCCCGCCCTCGAGGCGCGCCAGGATGCACGTGGCCATCTGGTCGGGGCACAGGGTTCCCATGGCGATGTTCAATCGCCTGAGCACTTCCCCCGGCGGTTCCTGGCGGTCCACGACCAGCCCGCGCAGCATGTTGCGCAGCTGGCTCATGGTGACGGCCGCGGGCAGGTCGTGCCCTGCGACGTCGCCGATGGTCACGATCGGTATCCCGCTGGGAAGCACGAAGGAGTCGTACCAGTCGCCGCCCACCTCGGCGGCCTCCGGGCTGGGCCGGTAGCGGGCGGTGATCTGCATGCCGGGGATCTCCGGCGGCTCGGCCAGCAGGCTGTTCTGCAGCGCGAGCGCCACCCGCTGCGCCCGGCGGAGCTCCAGGGCGCTGCTCAGCGGCGCGTGCGCGTGGTCGAGCATCTCATCCATCAGCGCCACGTCGGAGGTGCTGATCGGTTTGCGGTCGCCGCTGACCGCCGCGGTGACCACCGCCGCCACGTCACCGTCGACGACGAGCGGCAGCAGCACGATGCTGTTGATCGACGCGTCGGCCAGCCAGGACTCCACGTCCGGTGAGGCGATGCCAGGGGGCGGCTCGCCGGTGGGGAAGGTGGCGTGGACCGGGCGGCGCCGCCGTACGGCCTGCACGAAGCCGCTGAACGGCGCGAACCACTCCTGACACGGCACGTGGATCTGCGGCAGCTCGTCGCGGGTCGCGGCGGCGATCCGCTCGACCGCCAGCGGCGCGTTCCGCGGCCGGGTCGGTGAGTCGGGCAGCAGGTAGACGGCGCAGCCGTCGGCCAGCTCGGGCACGATCACGTGACACAGCGCTTGCAGGATCTCCTCCAGGCGCGTCATCCCGCTGGTGGCCCCCGCCGCGCGGTCGAGCAGCGCGGCCCGGCGCTCCTCCTGCCACTGCTGCTCGACGTCGCTGCACGTGCCCACCCACTCGACCACGACGTCGCCCTCCCGGACGGGAACGGCTCGGGCGAGGAAGTGCCGGTAGGAGCCGTCAGCCAGGCGCAGCCGGTAGGTGTGCTGCCACAGCGGCTGCACCTCCTTCAGCGCCCGCCGCCACGACTCCATGGTCGGTTTCCGGTCCTCGGGGTGGAGCGCGTTCAGCCAGCCCTCACCACGGAACTCCTCCCAGGTCTGCCCGGTGATCTTCTCCCAGTTCGGGCTCGGCTCGATGGCGCGCCCTTGCGGCGAGGCCACCCAGACGATCTGCGAGCCGGCCTTGACCAGGCTCTCGAAGCGCTGCAGAGCACGGCGCCGCTCCTCCGACAGGGTCCTGATCCGCCGGGAGGCGGTCACCTGCTCGGTGACGTCGATGCCGACGAACAGCACTCCCCGCTCGCCGTCGGCGAACTCCACGGGAGACAGGCTGAAGGAGAAAAAGTGCTCTTGGTTACCGTTGGCGAACTCGCCGAAGACGGGGGCCTCGGCGACGTATATCGGCTCACCGGTCTCCAGCACCTGGTCGTACAGGACGTTGTAGCGGAGCGCACCGACCAGCCCTTCGTACGCTCGGGCGAGGGGCTCGCCGAGCGGGCGCTTGCCGACGATCGTGTCGTGCACGGGATTCGTGTAGACCAGGCGGTGGTCCAGTCCACGGGTGACCGACACCCCGACCGGGGCGTAGTCGAAGATCTCCAGTCCTAGATCGGGGACCTTCTCCTCCGGGACATCCGCCATCATGCCACCCCCGAATGGGACGCCGACGGTCCGGCACCGACCGTCCCCACCCAGCGTCCTATGTGCATGCTCCCATCTAGTTCTTCCTGCTCCGCACCCCCTTCAGCCCTTCACACATCTTCAGGGTATTTACCGAGGCATAGGGCACAGTGAGAGTAAATAACGGTCATGGCGCACCTTATAGGGCTATGATGCATAAAACAATTTGCCGATGGCTCCTCTGGATCACCACTATCAACACATGAAGTGGACTTTCACCACTGATCCCGCGGTGCTTCCCGACGCGGTCGAGAAATGGCTACGCCGTTCTCCCGACATGAACACGGTTCCGCTGACCGTACTCGATCGCATTAAGCG
>QGUL01000423.1 GCA_003242425.1 Pseudomonadota bacterium
CATCTGCTGGAAACCCTGCGCGGCATGCAGAGCCTGAAACTCGCGGGCAGCGAGCCGACCCGGCAGGCGACCTACGCCAATCTGATGACCGAGACGGTGAATCAGGAGGTGCGGCTGGCGCGGATGGGACTCGGGTTCAACACCGCCAGCCAACTGGTGTTCGGCATCGAGCGGATCGCGGTGATCTGGATCGGCGCGACGCTGGCGCTGTCGAACGTGTTTTCCGCCGGCATGCTGATCGCGTATCTCGCCTACAAGGACCAGTTCGCGCAGCGCGTTTCCGGGCTGATCGACAAGTGGATCGAGTTCCGCATGCTGCGCCTGCACGGCGAGCGGCTGGCGGACATCGTGCTGACGCCGCCCGAAGAAAGTCTCGCCCTGCCCGACCTGCCGCCGCCGGCGGACACCCGCATCGAAGTCAGCGGGCTGTCGTTCCGCTATGCCGAGGGCGAGCCGTGGGTGCTGAAGGATTGCAGCTTCACGGTCGAGCCGGGCGAATCGGTTGCCATCATCGGGGCATCCGGCTGCGGCAAGACCACGCTGGTCAAGCTGATGCTGGGTCTGCTGAAGCCCAGCGAGGGCACCATCAAGGTCGGAGGCCAAGACCTCCATCGCATCGGCCCGCAGAACGTGCGCAAGATCGTCGGCGCGGTGATGCAGGACGATCAACTGTTCGCGGGCAGCATCGCCGAGAACATCGCCTTCTTCGACCCGGAGATCGACTTCGAGCGGGTCGAGAAGGCGGCGCGGCTGGCGGCGGTGCATGAGGACATCGCGGCCATGCCGATGGGCTATCACGGCCTGATCGGCGACATGGGCAGCGCGTTGTCGGGCGGGCAGAAGCAACGCATCATCCTGGCGCGCGCGCTGTACCGCGATCCGCGGATCCTGTTCCTCGACGAGGCCACGAGCCATCTGGACGTGATGCGCGAGCGGCTGGTCAACGAGGCGGTGCGCAACCTGAAGCTGACCAAGGTGATCGTGGCGCATCGGCCGGAGACCATCGCCAGCGCCGACCGCGTGCTGGTGCTGGAAGGGGGCAAGGTCGCGCATGAGTTCCGGCCCCAGCAGGCGCAGGCCCCGGCGCGGGCCGAAGCCGTCGCCTGACCGAGCGCAGGCAGCTTCTGCCGCGTGGACGCCGGGTTCGGTGAGGCCGCGCGGATTCACCCGTCTTTGCCGCCGGCGGGCGTAGAACGGCTCGACCGTAGGAGGGCCGGCGATGACGCGGTTCAAGACGATCGGCAGCCTGCAACTGCACGAGGACCTGGCGCACGAGCGGCGCGAGTGGAAGCTGCAGCGCGTGGGCTGGGCGCTGATGGCGCTCGCCCTGCTGGCCGCGGTGCTGGGGCTGTTCGGTCACGGTCCGCTGAGCGAGACCGCGAGCGCCAGCGCCGACGGCGCGCTCACCGTGCGCCATCAGCGTTTCGAGCGCTACCAGGCGCCCAGCGAATACGACATCGGCGCGATGCCGGCGCTCGCCGCCGGCGGCGTGCTCGTCCTGCGCGTGGAACCGGCGCTGCTTGCGCGCATCGAGATCGAGCGCTTCGAGCCTGCGCCGCAGCAGGTGCGTGCCGACGGCGAGGCGCTGCTGTTCGCGTTCGCCACGGTGCCCGGCAAACCGGCGCGGGTGCGGATGTTCTTCCGGCCGAAGCGGTTCGGGCCGCTCGTGGCGAGCGTCGCGGTCGGGCCGCAGCGGCTCGACTTCCGTCAGTTCGTCTATCCCTGATGTGCCGCGATGGATTCGGTGCTGCGCGCGCTGGTGGTGTACGCGTTCCTGCTGATCGTGTTCCGCATCGCCGGCAAGCGCACGCTGGCGCAGGCGACCAACTTCGAGCTGGTGCTGCTGCTGATCATCTCCGAGACGGTGCAGGAAGCGCTGGTCGATCAGGACCATTCGGTCACCAACGCGTTCCTGCTGGTGGTGACGCTGGTCGGCACCAGCCTGCTGCTGTCGGTGATGAAGAACCGCTGGCCGGCGGTGTCGAAATGGCTCGACGGACTGCCGGTGGCGGTGGTGCGCAGCGGGCAGCCCGACCGCGAGCTGATGCGCGAGCTGCGGGTGGACGACGACGACGTGCTGTCCTCGGCGCGGCGTCAGGAGGGCGTGGAGCGGCTCGACCAGATCGAGCATGCGGTGGTCGAGGAGAACGGCGAGATCTCGGTCGTCGTGCGGCGCAAGAAGGGCGGCGGCTGAGGCCGGCGCGTCGGCCGCGCGCGGCCG
>QGUL01000055.1 GCA_003242425.1 Pseudomonadota bacterium
GCCACTCTTCAGATACGCCAATATCGGATTCGTAATTTCCTCATCGTCTGGTGTGGCGATAGTTTGTATTCCAATCACTCGCTTATCTATTTCTGCCACATCCGACTCAAGCTTTTCAAAGAGTTCTTTATATGTAATTTTTGTTCCCTGCTCAGTCTCATATCGAATGGCGTTAGCCAGACGTAGCGACGCGTTCTTAACATGATGGCTCACGGCTTCTTTGAATTTGTACCGCTCATAATTGATGTACCCGAAGTAGCCACCGACCGCAATTACTACTCCGATAATCGCCCATAGAAATTTTTGCATTTTTCCTCCCTAACAATACTTGAATGGACGTTATAACTTTTTCTGACGAGATTAGTTTTTAGTATCCGAATATATCCACATCGTCTCTGTATTAACGATAGGCCACTACGTCGCTCACATCAATTTGGCCCGGCTCCAGAAACCGCTCTGCATATTCTCTCCACACTCCCGAGTCGATGAAAAGCTCATATAAGTCCGGATCGATGTGCCCCTCGTCCTTCATCCGCTGCATGATGCGTAACGACTCGGACAGCGTCTTCGCCTTCTTGTAGGGCCTATCCGAAGCGGTGAGCGCCTCGAAGATGTCGGCAATGGCCATGATGCGCGCGGGGATGCTCATCTGCTCGCGCTTGAGGCCTTTCGGATAGCCCTTGCCGTCCACCCGCTCGTGATGGCCGCCCGCGTACTCGGGCACGTTGCGCAGCTCCTTGGGGAAGGGAAGCTGCTCCAGCATCACGATGGTCTGCACGATGTGGTGGTTGATGATGTAGCGCTCTTCCTCGGTCAGGGTGCCGCGCGGGATGCGCAGGTTGTGCAGCTCGCCGAGGTTGTACTTGTAGCGCGGCGGTTGCAGGTTGAACTTGCCCGCCGTCTTCGCGACGGCCTGCTCCTCTTCCGGCGTGCGCTCGATGAGGTGTTCCAGCTTGTCGTCGAGCAAGCGTTCCGTGACCGGCAGCGGCTGTCTGGGCGTGCGCGCCTTGCGCGCCAGCTCGTCCATGGACAGGCCGATGCGGTCGTCCAGCGTGCGCTGCCAGGTGCGTTGCGCGATACGCTCCAGCCGCTCGACGTCTTCCGGCCGCATGGATTCGCCGCCCACGTTGCAGCGTGCGACGAAGGCGAAGTCGTCGTCCAGTTCGCCGATGCGGCGTTCGTACTCCGCCTGCAAAGCTTTCACGTCGCTGCCTTTCAGGAGCGCTTCCAGCATTTCGATGCGCGCGTCGCGCTTGAGCACTTCGAAGCGCATGCGGATCTCGTGCAGGCGGTTGTAGAAGGTTTCGAGTTTGGTGGCTTTGTCGACCACGTACTCGGGCGTGACGATCTTGCCGCAGTCGTGCAACCAGCTCGCGACCTGAAGCGCCTCCCATTCGTCTTCGCTGAGATTGAAATCGCGGAACGGGCCCGTCCGCGCTTCGCACGCGGCGCGCGCGAGCAATTGCGTCAACGCCGGCACGCGCTGGCAATGCCCGCCGGTGTAGGGTGACTTGGCGTCGATCGCGCCGGCCACCAGCTTGATGAAGGAATCGAGTAGACGCTTGCGGCCTTCGATGAGATGCCGGGTTTCGATGACGACGGCCGCCACGCCGGAGAGCGCTTCGACGAAGGCGAGCCGCGCGCCGCTGGGCGTATCGCTCTTCAGGGTGAAGAGCACCAGTACGCCGACGCGATCGCCGTCGCGCTGCTGCAGCGGGATGGCGACGGCGTTCAAGCTCTGCTGCGGCCACAGGGCCTGGTAGGACGAAAGCTCCGGGCAGCGCTGCGCCGCGAGGTCGATGACCGATGTCTCGCCGTTCCGGAAGGCCGCTGCGATGGGCGAATCGCCGGCGGCCGGAAGTTCACGCTTTTCCTTCTCCAGGGGCCGGCCGTCGCCGTCCATCAGTGCGGCCGGGGTGAGCACGGCCTCGTCCTGATCGGCCAGATAGACCACACCGCCGACCGCATCCACGGCGCGGCAGGTCTCCTGCACCACGCGCCGCAACAGCCGGTCGTAGTTGGGCTCTTCGGCCAGCGAGGTCACTACGTCGAGGAAGTTGCGGATGGTGTCGCGCGTCATCGCCATGGCCTGTGCGAGCTGATCCACCTCCCGGATGGTGGAGCGCTCGGCCGCCGGGCCGTCGAAGTGGAAAGCGCGGACTTCGTTGGCCTGGGCCGTCACCCGGTGGATGCCGCGGGTCACGCGCCGCGCAGCCAGCATGGTGAGCGGAATAGCGCACACCAGCAGGGCGAGCGACATCAGCAGGTGCTGTTCGCGGGTCGTGCGCAAGTCCTGCAGCAGCTCGTCCAGCGGCACGGCGGTGGCGACATAGAGCGGGCCGCGGGCGGTGTCGATGGCGCGGACCGCGCTCTTCCATTGCCGGCCGTCCACGTTCAGGTCGGTCACGCTTCCGGAGGCGGAAACCGAGGCCGACAGCGCGGCGAAGAAGGGATCGCCGCTTTCCGCCAGGGTGGTCTTGAGGAAACTTCCATCCTCCTCGCGGCGGGCGAGCTGCGCCACGGCATCGGAACGGGCGAGCACGTAGCCCTGCTCGTCGTAGAGCACGATGCGCATCCCCGGCAGGACGGAAAGCTCGGCGAGCCGTGTGGACAGCCGCTCCAGGGTGATGTCGATGCCCACCACGCTCCGCGCGCTGGCGCGCTTGGCGATGGTCACGCCGGCCACCCGGGTGCTGAAGAAGGTATAGGGCTCGGTGAAGACCTGTTTGCCGGGCGTCGCGGCAAGGTCGTACCAGATCCGGGTGCGCGGGTCGAAGTCGTACTCGTCCACCCGCCGGCGCGCCACTTCCTCCAGCCGCTCGTCGAAGAAGAGGTACAGCGGGCGCAAAGGAGCGTCCGACGCACGCTCGATGCTCTGGATCATGTAGAGCGCGTTTGCCGGGGCGGCGAACAGCGCCCGGTCGGCGTCCTCCGCCAGCTTGCGGAAGAGGAAGAAGTCGCCGTCGGCGTAACCCGCGTAGATGGCCTCGATCTGCGGGTAAGCCTCGAAGGCCTGCCGAAGCAGGGGCAACGCCTGCAAGCGCCCGTTCAGGCTGCGGGCCTCGACGAAAGGCTGCAGCGCCAGGATGTCTGCGAAACGGCTGACCGGCTCCAGGGTCTGGTGGAGGCTGGTATGAGTCTCCTGGGTAATGTGACTGAACACCCGGTCCGTCGCCGAGAGCGCCAGATCCCGCCCCTGCGCATAGCCGAACCAGGTGATGGCCCCGCCCATCGCCAGGAACAGCAGGGAGAACAGGACAGACAGGTGGACGTAGAGCGGATAAGACCGGTGGGACGACGGCGCGGCAGCCGCCCGTGGAAGCGCGCGTGTTTCCATACCCTTCTTCCCCCAAGAAGAGAAGGACCAACGTGCAACACGTCGCGCCGGCGGAAAAGGAAATTTTTCCCTTTACCGGTTATCACCCCCTGACCAGCGAGGCGATCGATTTTTGTCGCGTGGTAGCGAGAAGCCTTCGTCGTGATTCCTGCGAGGCCAAATTTTTGAACTCGGTACCGGACTTTATGAGCCGCTCAAAAACCCGCAGAAAAAGCGCGAGGGATTCCGAAGCCGTTCCATTCCCGAATTTTCCGTCCCTCTCAGACATGGGTTCCTCAGCCTCTGCCTTTGGCTTGATTGCGCTTTTTTCAGTGCACCTAATCGTCTGCTACCGATTGTTTCCGCTCCCTACCCAGTAACGTACGGTTACAAACTCGCCTCCACCGCGGATCGCGCAGCGTTTTAATAGGCCTGTCCTCATTCACGGAACGAAGGCCATCATGGAAAAGAACGCGACCCGTACTCATCCGTTGATTCTTGCCGCGGCGGCTTCCGTCATCGTGTTCGCGGCGGTGGGCAGCGCGGCGCTGCTCGGCTGGCTGCCTTCCTCGCACGGCAAACAGGAAGCCGAGGCGGTCGCGGCCGCAACGTCCGCTCCGCAGACACAGCAGCCCGTTATCGAGGCCCCTGCTCCGGCTCCCGCACCGGCGCAGCCCAAGCCGGTGGCGCGCAAGAGCGAGCCGCAGCCCGCACCCGCGAAGGTCGTGAAGGCGGTTCATCGTGAGCCTGTTCGCGTCGCCTCGAAGCCCGCGATCTGCACGAGTTGCGGCGTGGTGGAATCGGTGCGCGAGGTGACGGAAGCCGGCGAGGGCACGGGCCTGGGTGCCGTGATCGGCGGTGTGACGGGCGGCGTGGTGGGCCGGCAGTTCGGCGGCGGCCGCGGCAAGGATGTGATGACCGTGGTCGGCGCGGTGGGCGGCGGCATCGCCGGCCACCAGATCGAGAAACGCGTGCGCGGAACGAAGTACTACGAAGTGACGGTGCGTTTCGAGGACGGCCGCACCGAGGTGTACCGGGAAGACGCGGCGGCCTGGAACGTCGGCGACCGCGTGAAGCTCGTCAACGGCCGCCTGACGCACCGCGTCTGAGTCAAGGTTCTCCCAGAGTTGCCACGGCGTCTCCGCCGTGGCTTTTTTGTTGCCGCTTTGGTCGCAGCCGATCAGCGATAAGGCACCGCGTCCTGCACGTCGATCTGATCCGGCCGCAGATAGCGCTCCGCGTACTTCCGCCAGACGCCGGAGTCGATAAAGAGCTCGTAGAGGTCCGGATCGATGTGCCCTTCCCGCTTCATGCGCTGCATGATGCCGAGCGCTTCGGAAAGCGGTTTGGCTTTCTTGTACGGCCGGTCCGCGGCGGTGAGCGCTTCGAAGATGTCGGCGATCGCCATCATGCGCGCTTCCACGCTCATCTCATCACGTTTCAATCCTCGGGGATAGCCGGTGCCGTCCATCTTCTCGTGATGCCCGCCGGCAATCTCCGGCACGGCACGCAGATGCGCCGGGAAGGGCAGTTGCGAGAGCATGATGATGGTCTGCACGATGTGGTGGTTGATGACGTAGCGCTCCTCTTCCGTGAGCGTGCCGCGCGAAATGCGCAGGTTGTGCAGCTCGCCGCGGTTGTATTTGTACTTCGGTGCGCGCAGCTTGAAGCCCCACGGGTTGTCCGGGGACAGTTCCTCGAAGGCCGGCCGCTCGATGAGGTGCTCGTCCTTGTCGGCGAGTAGATATTCGGTGGCCGGCAGCGGCGCGGCGGGCGTGCGGTTCTTGCGCGCCTTCTCGGCTTCCGAGAGACCGATGCGGTCGTCGAGCGTGCGCTGCCAGGTGCGCTTCGCGATGCGTTCCAGGCGCGCGACGTCTTCCGGCGCGAGCGTTTCGCCGCCTTCGTTGCAGCGGGCGACGAAGGCGAAGTCCTCGTCGAGTTCGGCCCAGCGGCGTTCGCGTTCGGCGCGCAGCGCTTCGGCGTCCTCGCCCCGCAGTTGTCGCTTGAGCGTCTCGATCTCTACGTCGCGCTTGATGACCTCGAAGCGCATGCGGATCTCGTGCAGCCGGTCGTAGATGGTTTCCAGCTTGGTGGCCTTGTCGACCACGTATTCGGGCGTGGTGACCTTGCCACAGTCGTGCAACCAGCTCGCGATCTGCAGCGCTTCCCACTGCCGTTCGTTGAGGCTGAAATCCTTGAACGGACCGCTTTTCGCTTCGCAGGCCGCACGCGCCAGCATGAAGGTGAGTTCGGGCACGCGCTGGCAGTGCCCGCCCGTGTAGGGAGACTTCGCGTCGATGGCGCCGGCCACCAGCCGGATGAAGGAGTCGAGCAGTTCCTTGCGCGTCTCGATCAGGCGCTGCTCTTCGATGGCCACGGCGGCGGTGCCGGACAGGGCTTCGGCGAAGGCGCGCCGCGCATAGCTGGGCGGCTCGGCGATGTAGAGCACGAGCACGCCCACGCAGTCGCCGTTGCGCTCGCGCAGCGGGATGGCGAGCACGTACTTGGCCCGTTCGCTCAGCGCCGGCCATTCGGGCGAATCGTTGGAAAGCTCGAACGAGCGCGTGATCCCGTCGCGGTAGCAGGAGGCGATGGGCGACGTGGCGTCGACGGCGACGGCAGGCGCTTCGATCCCGAGCGGCTGCCCCTTGCGATCGACGAGCGAAGCGGGACACAGCATCTTGCGGTCGGCATCCGGCAGGTAGACGAGGCCGCCGACTGCATCGACCGTGTCGCAGGTCTCGCGCACCACCCGTTGCAGCAGGCGCTCGAAGTTCTTCTCGCCCGCGAGCGAAATGGCGACGTCGAGGAAGTTGCGGATGGTTTCGCGCATCATTTCGAGCGCGACGGAAAGCTGGTCCACTTCGTAGATGCTAGAACGTCCCGCGGGTGGGCCGTCGAAGCGGAACGCGCGGATATCGCTCGCGAGCCTGGTCGCCCGCTGCATGGGGCGCGCCATCCGGCGGGCGGCGTAGCCGATCGCCGGCACGGCGAGAATCAGCAGGGCGAAGGTGGCGAGCATATGTTCCGCCCGGATGGTGCGCAGTTCGGCCAGCACTTCGTCCAGCGGCACGGCGATGCCCAGGTAGAGCGGTCCGCTCACGGTATAGATCGGCAGTACGACGCGCTTCCACTCGCGCCCTTGCACGTCCACGGTGTCGCCGTCATGCTGTGCAGCGTCGAAGCCTTCCAGCAAGGGATCGCCGGTGTCGTCCAGCACTTCCAGCGTGGGCAGGTCGCCGTCGCGCCGTATCACGGTTCCGTCCGAACGGGCGAGCACCCGGCGCTGGGCGTCGAAAAGCGCCATGCGCATGTCGGGCAGGTTGGCGAGCGTCCGCAAGCGTTCGGACAGATGCGTCAGGCTGATGTCCATGCCCACCACGGCGCGGGCGTTGGCGCGCTGGGCCACCGTCACGCCGAGCACGCCGGTGCTGAAGAACACATAAGGCTCGGTGAAGGCGCGGTCGCCGGCTTGCGGCACGGCCTGCCACCAGGTGCGGGAACGGGGGTCGTAGTCGTATTCCGGGGCGCGGCGCCGCCCCAGTTCGCGCAATTCGGCATCGAAGTAGATATAGGTGGGTCGCGGCGAACGCGTGCCGCGTTCGATGCTCTGCACCAGATAGCGCGTACCGTCGGGCGCGCCGAACTGCCGGTGTTCGTTGTGCAGCACGCGCATGAGGAAAAAGCTGCCGTCGTTGTAGCCGGCGTAGACGGCCGCCACCGAACCGTCGCGGAACGCGCGGTGCAGCACCGGCAGGGCGCGCAGGCGTTCGTCGAGGGTGCGCGCTTCGACCAGCGGCTGCGCGGCCAGCACGTCCACGAAACGGCCGACCGGCTGGAACACGCGCTCGAAGTCGAGCTGGATCTCGCGGCCGATCTGCTGGAACATGCGCGCGGTCGCGGTCAGCGTCAGGTCGCGGCCGTGCACGTAGCCGACCCAGGCGATCAGCCCGCCCACCGCCAGGAACAGCAGGGAGAACAGCACGGACAGGTGGACGTAGAGCGGATAGGCCCGGTGTACGCGCTTTCCGCCTTTGGATGCGCCGTGCGACGCCCGGTGCGTCGCCTCCTCGTGAGCCGTTTCCAGCGTCGTTGCGTACATTGATGCCCCCTCCCCTTTTTGTCGTGACGCCGCGCTCGTCATTCTGCGTAGGCCGGACGGCGTCGGCCGCGCTCTTTGTCGAGACGATGTGACATAAATCCGCTGCGCGCCCACCGGCAAGTAGGCCGTGCCGGCGCGCACCCGGAAAACCGCCCGGGGCTTCCCCTATAATTCCCCCATCGCGTTACGCCACCATGCCCTCCTCGTCCACTCCCGACCCGCATCCGCCCACCGGCAAGGGGGTGCGCCGCGGCATCCTGATGCTGATCGCGGCGGTCAGTTTCTTCGCACTGCTCGACACCACGTGCAAATGGCTGTCGCAGACCTACCCGGTGCCCATGATCGTGTGGGTGCGTTATTCGGCGCAGACCCTGTTGATGCTGCTCTTCCTGGGACCGCGGCTGGGCATCGGCCTGCTGCGCACGCGGGCGCTGGGCATGCAGATCGTGCGCGCGCTGGTGCTGCTGGCGGTGTCGGTACTGTTCCTCTACGCGCTGTCGCTGCTGCCCATTGCCGAGGCGACGGCGATCAGCTTCATGGCGCCGCTGCTGCTCACCATGCTGTCGGTGGTGGTGCTGCGCGAGTACGTGCCGCCCGGCGCGTGGCTCGCGGTCATCGCAGGCTTCGTCGGCGTGCTGATCATCGTGCGGCCGGGCGGAGCGCTGTTCACGCCGGTGGTGATCATTCCCATCGTCTCGGCCTTCTTCTACGCGGTCTACCAACTGCTGACGCGCAAGATGGCCGGCATCGATCCGACGGTGACGACGCTGTTCTACGGCTGTCTGGTGGGTACCATCCTGCTGTCGATCGCGGCGCCGTTCTTCTGGCGCGCGCCGCAGACGCTCCTGAACGCGGGGCTGCTGCTCATCACCGGCGGCCTGGGGGGGATGGGGAATTCCTTGTTCACCCGGCCCTTGGAGAAGGAACGGCCTCGGTGGCCGGCGCCTTTCTTCTAGTTGCATGTGAGG
>QGUL01000056.1 GCA_003242425.1 Pseudomonadota bacterium
GGAAAAGATGTCCGCAGCGCTCACACGTCGTTCCGCGACCTTCCTGTTCGTGCTGTCGTTCGTCGCCGTGTACCGCGAGGTCTTCGAGACCATCCTGTTCTACGCCGCGATGTGGAACGAACAGGACAGCTCCGCGATCCTCGCCGGGCTGGGCTTGGGCCTGGCCGTCCTGGCCGTCATCGCATTCGCGCTGCTGCGACTGGGAACGCGCTTGCCGATCGGCCAGTTCTTCCGCTTCAGCTCGATCCTGATCGCCGTCCTTGCCGTGGTGCTTGTGGGCAAGGGCGTGGCGGCGCTGCAGGAAGCCGGCTGGATCAGCCAGGCCTTGGCTGCCGTGCCACAGATCGAGTGGCTGGGCCTTTACCCGACGTGGCAGTCGATCCTCGCCCAGATCGCCGTCGCGGCGATCGCCGTCCTCGGCTTCGTCGCCAATGCGCGTGGCGCAAAGGCCATGCCTTCCGCGCACGAACGTCCGAGAGGTAATGCATGAGTGCAGCACTTCGCCAGGTGGTGATTCGTTATGGGAGCTATCCCGTGGTCATGCTGCCGGCGGCAGTCGCGGCCGTAGCCGTGGCCAGCAGCGCCCTGCCCGCGTGGCCCGCGCTTGCCTTGATCGCATCCGTTGGTGTCACGGCCGTGGCCTTGCTGGAAAGGCTCTCCCCTTACGAGCCCGAGTGGCAGAGGGACCATGGCGACCTGAATGCTGATGTGGTGCATGGCGTCGTCAACTTCGGTCTGCTTGCGCTGGCCGGCGTGCTTCTCCATGCGCTGCGCCAGTTCCTGCCTATCGACGGCGGGTGGCCCCACCAGTGGCCTGGCGCGATGCAGCTGCTGCTGGCCGGGCTGATTGTGGATGCAGGCCTCTATACGATGCACCGACTGAGCCATCGGTACGCCTGGGCGTGGCGGCTGCATGCGGTACACCACGGTGCCGAACGTCTCTACTGGCTCAACGGCGAGCGGCGTCATCCGCTGAGTGCGTTGCTGATGGCGGGCCCTGGCCTGGCGGTCGCGGTGCTGCTCGGCGCGCCGCCTCACGTGCTGAGTGCATGGCTCACCCTGCTCAGCGTCCAGCTCGCGTTCCAGCACGCGAACCTGGACTATCGCGTCGGCCCCCTGCGACGTTGGCTTGGGGTGGCCGAAGTGCATCGATGGCATCACAAGCGCGAGTACGAAAATGCCCAGGTGAATTTTGGCGAGTTCTTCATGATCTGGGACCACTTGTGTGGAACGTACCTGGACCGACCGGAAGCCCTGCGGGCGGGCGACGTGGGGCTGCGCGAAGAGAAGCTTCCACTCGACTACCGGGGCCAGCTCACCTGGCCATTCCGGCAGCACGCCCGTCATCGCGAAACTGCCGCTGGGATTTTGGCCTTCGCCCAGCACCTGTCGGCAGGGTATTCGGCGCTATACGCAGGTGATTTGAAAGGCGCGTACGCGGCGTTCGAGCGGGCCCACGTGCTGGCGCAGACGCACACGATCCGGCACGTCTGCAGTCACATCGCATTCCTGAGATGGGCGATCAGCGCCCGTGACTGGCGCGAGGCGGCCGGTCAGCTCGTTCGAATTCCCGCGTCCTTGCTGTTTACCTGGCTATGGATGCCCCGCGGCAATACCGGTGGTGCACGCGTGGGTGCGCTGCGCTCGATGCCGGTTGCCGATGAACTCCGTCCGTTTCTGGAACCCTACCGATGAGTGACTGCGGCTGCCACCACGAAGCGAAAAATGCTCAGGAGCGCAAGATCCTGACAATCGCGCTTGCCCTCAATGCGACGATGGCCGTCGTCGGCGGCATCGCAGGCTGGATCGGCCAGTCCACAGGCCTGCTCGCCGATGCGCTCGACATGCTGTCGGACGCCACGGCCTACGCCATCGGCCTGGTCGCCATCGGCCGCGCCGCGAGTTTCAAGGCCAATGCCGCCATGCTCAGCGGCGCTGCGCTGCTGCTCCTCGGTCTCGGCGTGCTGTTCGAGGTGGGGCGACGGGTGATCTACGGCGCCGAGCCCGCCAGTGGCTGGATGATCGGCACCGCCATCCTTTCCCTCATCGTCAACATGGCGGTCCTTCGCATGCTCGCGCCGCTCAAGTCGGCTGAAGTGCATCTGCGGGCGACCTGGATCTTCACCCGCGCCGACATGGTCGCCAACGTCGGCGTCATTCTCGCGGGCGTGCTGGTGCTGTGGCTGGGGTCACCGTACCCGGACTTTGTGATCGGAACGCTGATCGGCCTCTACGTGGTCAAGGAAGCGGTCGAGATCCTCCGCGAGGCGCGCGAGGCTCGCCACAACGCAGGAGGTACCCCCGAGTGATCCGTTCGAGACGAGTGCCGGCTTTCTGGGTGAGGTGGCTGATGACGGCCGGCCTTGTCCTGGGCCTGCTCGTCCAGCTGGTCATTGGTGCCATGGGCGAGCTGCACGAGCTGATGTCCACCCGGCACGCCGAAGCGATCTCCTCCGGCTCGCTGGATGGACGCTCGAGCCTCGCCGCAGCGACGGACGACTCCGATGCGCTCCAGCTCGTCCACCATATCGCGCATTGCTGCGGTCACATCGCCGCGATGGCGACGGCCGAGATCGCAGTCCCGCAGATGATTCCGGCCCAAGCTGTGCCCCGACTCGATATTGCACAGCCCCCAACGGCTGGGCGATGGCCGGCACCGTTTCGACCCCCAATCGTCAGTTGAGTGCCACCCGGCACCGCCAGACCCTCAACCTGCATTCGGAATTTCAACCTGCATTCGGAATTTCCATCATGTCGATTCGACTGGCGGCTCGCGCCGCCTTGTGTGCGGCCGTGCTGGCTGCATCCGCTGCCCATGCGGCGGAAAGTTTGACCCTCGACGACGCGTTCCGCCGTGTCGAGCAGACCCATCCGGAACTCAGGCTCTTTGGCGGACGCCGGGATGTTCTGACGACCGAGCTGGACCGCGCGGCCTTCAAGCCGCCTCTGGTCGTTGGCATCGAAGCCGAGAACGTACTCGGCACCGGCGAGGCCAGCGGCCTGCAGGGCGCCGAGATCACCTTGAGCCTGGCCTCTGTGCTGGAGCGGGGCGGCAAGCTCGACGCCCGCCGCGCGCTGGCGCAGAGCCGCATCGATGTACTTGCAGTGGAGCGTGAAGCCCGTCGCCTGGACCTGCTCGCCGAGGTGGCTCGCCGCTACCTGGCGGTCGTAGCGGCCGAGAAGCGCGCGGAGATCGCGCGCCTGGATATCGCGCAGCGCAAACGCGCGGTGGCCGGCGCTCGGCAACGCCTTCAGGCCGGGGCATCGCCGGAATCGGTCGTGCTGACTGCAGAGGCCGCGCTCGCGCGTGCGGAACTCGATCAGGCGCGCGCGGTGCAGCAGGCACGGGCGGCCCGACAGCATCTGGCGACCCTCTGGGGCGAGCGCGCACCGAGCTTCGACGTCGTGCCCATCAACCCGTTGGCGCTGCCGAAGATCGCCTCGTTCGACGAGCTCGCCTCCTGGCTCGCCAAGACACCCGAGCTTGCCCAGTTCGCCGGCGAGCAGCGCATTCGAGAGGCTCGCCTCCAGCTCGCGCGAACCGCTGCCACTCCCGACCTGGACTGGCAGGTCGGCGTCCGGCGTTTGCAGGCGACCGACGACTTCGGGTTGGTCGTCAGCGTATCGATGCCGCTGGGCACCAAGGTGAGGGCGCAGCCGGAAATTCGGGCTGCGGAAGCGGAGCTGGCACTGCTCGGCCTCGAGCGCGAGGTCAAGAGCCTGTCGCTGTATTCCACCCTCGCCGAAGCGCATGGACGGTTTCTCACCGCACAGCTCGAAGTGCGCCGCTTGGGGAGCGACGTGATCCCGAGGCTCTCGCGCGCCGAGGCGGCTGCCGAGCGCGCCTACCGCGCAGGCGCGGCGAGCTATCTGGAGTGGGCGCAGCTGCAAGCCGAGCGCACGGCCGCCCTCCGCGACCAACTCGAAGCTGCACTCGAGGCCCACTCGGCACTGCTCGAGATCCAGCGCCTGACCGGGCAGCCGTTCGTTTCGGCCGGCCCGTCCATTGAACAAGGAGACACCCCGTGAAACTTCATTGGATTGCAGCCCTGTCGTTGGCCGCGCTGCTGGCAGCATGCAACGCGTCATCTCCGACGGGAGGCGAGGCGGGCGAGGAAGGTGAGGAGGGCGAGCACGGCGAGCTGCCGACGAGCACCAAGATCGGCACGCAGGCCGCTGCGGCGGCGGGCGTGCGCGTGAGCCCTGCCGGGCCGGGCGAGATCTCGGACGACCATGAAGTGCAGGGGCTCCTGACCCCGGTCGACGGAGCAATCGCGCGGGTCATGGCGCGCTTCCCCGGACTGGTGCGCGCGCTACACGCCAACGTCGGCGACCAGGTCCGCGCCGGCCAGCCGCTGGCGACGATCGAGAGCAACCTGAGCCTGACCACCTACACGGTCACTGCCCCCATCTCGGGTGTGGTGTTGTCCCGCGATGCATCGGTGGGGACTGTGGCAGGCGAGGGTGCGGCCCTGTACGAGATCGCAAATCTCTCGGACCTGTGGGTCGACCTGCATGTCTTCGGGCGCGACGCCCAGCGTCTGCGCGTCGGCAGCCCGGTCATCGTGACGCGCATGAGCGATGGGGTCACCTCTGAGACCCAGATCGAACGGATCCTGCCCAGCACGGCGACAGCGAGTCAGAGCACGGTCGCCCGCGCGCGCCTGCGCAACCTGGACGGCCTTTGGCGTCCAGGGTCGGCAGTCAAGGCTCGCGTAATCGTGGACCAGGCGCGCGCCAATCTCGTCGTGCCACTCAGTGCACTGCAGACGTCCAACGGCGAGGAGGTCGTCTATGTGCAGAAGGGCGAGACCTACCACAGGCGACCGGTGAAAACGGGGCGGCGCGACGCCGACACCGTGGAGATCCTGGCCGGGTTGAAGCCCGGCGAGCAGGTCGTCGTCCAGCAGAGCTACCTGATCAAGGCGGACATGGAAAAGTCCACCGCCGAAGAGCATTAGGGCCGCCACCATGCTCGAGAAAATCATCCGATTCGCGATCACGCATCGGTGGCTGATGCTGCTCCTGACTCTCGCCCTCGTGGGGCTTGGCGTCTGGAGCTTCACGAAGCTGCCGATCGACGTCACTCCGGACGTGACCAACGTCCAGGTCCAGATCAACACGCAGGCAGAAGGTTACTCACCGCTCGAGACCGAGCAACGCATTACGTTTCCTATCGAGACGGCACTCGCGGGCCTGCCGGGGCTCGACTACACGCGATCGCTGTCGCGCTATGGGCTTTCGCAGGTCACGGTCGTCTTCAAGGACGGTACCGACATCTTCTTTGCCCGCCAGCAGGTGGCCGAGCGACTCCAGCAGGTGCGTTCGCAGCTGCCCGGGGGGATGGAACCCGAGATGGGCCCCATCGCAACGGGCATGGGCGAGATCTTCATGTACACCGTGGAGGCCGATGCCAAGGCGCTGAAGAAAGACGGCACGCCCTACACCACGACTGACCTTCGAACGCTGCAGGACTGGGTCATCCGCCCGCAGCTGCGCAACACACCCGGGGTCGCCGAAGTCAACACGATCGGTGGGTATGAGCGCCAGATCCACATCACCCCGGACCCGGCCCAGCTGGTCGCGCTCAATCTGACGCTGCGGGACGTCGTTTCGGCGATCTCGGCCAACAACCAGAACGTGGGCGCCGGCTACATCGAGCGCAACGGCCAGCAGTTCCTCGTCCGCGTGCCCGGGCAGGTCGGGGACCTCGATGCCATCCGCAGCATCGTGCTCGACCGGCGCGGTGGCGTCCCGATCCGGGTAGGCGATATCGCCACGGTGGCCGAGGGGCGCGAGCTGCGCTCGGGCGCCGCGACCCAGAACGGGCACGAGGTGGTCCTCGGCACGGTCGTGATGCTGGTCGGCGCCAACAGCCGCGAGGTCTCGCAGGCGGTGGGTGCCCGTCTGGAGGCGGCCAATGCCAGCCTGCCGGAGGGCGTGCGCGCCGAGCCGGTCTACGACCGCACGGCCCTGGTCGACCGCACCATCCATACGGTCTCCAAGAACCTGATCGAAGGTGCGTTGCTCGTCGTCGTCGTGCTGTTCCTGCTGCTCGGCAACATCCGGGCGGCCCTGATCACCGCAGCTGTCATCCCGCTGGCGATGCTGTTCACCATCATGGGAATGGTGCGGGGCGGCGTGTCGGGCAACCTCATGAGCCTGGGCGCGCTGGATTTCGGCCTCATTGTCGATGGCGCGGTGATCATCATCGAGAACTGCCTGCGCCGGTTCGGGGAGATGCAGCACAGCCTCGGCCGGAAGATGACCGACGAGGAACGCTTTGATGTCACGGCCTCCGCCACGGCGGAGGTGATCCGGCCGAGTCTGTTTGGCCTCGGCATCATCGGAGCGGTGTACCTGCCGATCTTTGCCTTGAGCGGGATCGAGGGGAAGCTCTTCCATCCGATGGCGATCACGGTGGTCCTCGCGCTGACCGGCGCGATGATCCTGTCGCTCACCTTCGTTCCCGCCGCGATCGCCGTCTTCCTGAATGGCAAGGTCGAGGAAAAGGAGAACCGGCTCGTGGCCTGGGTCCGGCGCCGCTATGAGCCGATCCTGGCGTGGGCACTCCGACGCCGTATGGCGGTGATGGCCGGCGCGGCCGCGCTGGTGGTGCTCTCGGGCCTGCTGGCGACCCGCCTGGGCTCGGAGTTCATCCCGAACCTGGACGAGGGGGACATCGTCATCCAGCCCATCCGCATCCCCGGCACCAGCCTGACGCAGGCGATCGGAATGCAGGAATCGCTGGAGCGAACGCTGGCCGGCTTTCCGGAGGTCAAGCGCGTCTTCTCCAAACTTGGCACCGCGGAAGTGGCGAGCGACCCCATGCCGCCGTCCATAGGCGATACATTCGTGATCCTCAAGCCGCGTGAGGAATGGCCGGACCCGCGAAAGCCCAAGCAGGAGCTCATAGAAGAGCTGGAAGAGGCGCTCGAGGCGATCCCCGGCAGCAACTACGAGATCAGCCAGCCCATTCAGCTGCGGACGAACGAGCTCATCTCGGGCGTGCGCGCCGATGTGGCGGTCAAGATCTATGGCGATGATCTCGAGCAACTGGTTCGCACGGGTGCGCAGATCCAGCGGGTGCTCGCCTCGATTGATGGCGCCGCCGACGTGAAGGCCGAACAAGTCACAGGCCTTCCGCTGCTGACAGTGACGCCCGATCGCGCTGCGCTGGCGCGCTACGGGCTCAACCCGGGGGATGTGCAGGAGACCGTGGCGACGGCCATTGGCGGCGAGGTCGCCGGTCACCTCTTCGAGGGCGATCGTCGCTTCGAAATCGTCGTTCGCCTGCCCGAGGAGCTGCGCCAGGATCCGGCCGCGCTGCTCGATCTGCCGATCCCGCTTCGCGAGGCCGAGCCGGACGAGTCCGCACTGGATGCGCGCTGGGCTGCCGGCACCCCCAAGACCGTGCCATTGCGTGAGGTTGCACAGATCGACACCAAGCCCGGACCGAACCAGATCAATCGCGAGAACGGAAAGCGACGGATCGTGGTGACGGCCAACGTGCGTGACCGGGACCTCGGCAGCTTCGTCAAGGAGCTGCAGGAACGCGTCCGTGCCGACGTCAAGCTGCCCACGGGCTACTGGGTGGACTACGGCGGCACGTTCGAGCAGCTGATCTCGGCCAGCCGCCGGCTGGCAATCGTCGTTCCCGTGACCTTGGTGATCATCTTCGGCCTGCTGTTCATGGCGTTTGGATCAGCGAAGGACGCGGCGATCGTGTTCAGCGGAGTGCCGCTCGCGCTCACGGGCGGCGTCGTCGCGTTGGCGCTGCGTGGCATCCCGCTTTCGATCTCGGCGGGGGTGGGCTTCATCGCACTGTCGGGCGTGGCCGTACTCAACGGCCTGGTTATGATCGCGTTCATCCGCAAGCTGCGGGAGCAGGGCGATCCGCTGGACAACGCAATCTTAAACGGTGCGATCGGTCGCCTGCGGCCCGTCCTGATGACAGCTCTCGTGGCCTCGCTCGGGTTCGTGCCCATGGCCCTGAATGTCGGGGCCGGCTCGGAGGTTCAACGTCCACTCGCCACCGTCGTGATCGGCGGGATCGTGTCGTCAACCCTCCTGACGCTCATCGTGCTGCCAGCGCTCTATCGCTGGCTGCATCGCGACGGCGACATTCGCGGAGTTCCAGCGAGCTAGTCTGAACCCTTCGACATCCGGCGGGCTTTAGCCCGCCGGGTGCATGCAGGGTCGGCCTGCGTAATACTTGGTTCTTCACCCAAGTCCGGTGAAGGCCGCCCGGATCTTCAGGAAGAAGTAGGCGTCGTCCCGGTAGCCGTAGGCCACCCGCTTGATGACCTTGATCTTGTTGTTGATGCCTTCGACCAGATTGGTTCCCAGCGGCCAGCGGCAGTGG
>QGUL01000057.1 GCA_003242425.1 Pseudomonadota bacterium
CCGCCTGACCGATGCCGCTGCGTTCGGAAATCGCCGCGGCGTAGCGCGACAGCCGCGTGCCGGCGAGCCATACCACCGCACACGCCACGGCGAGGGCGAGGAGATTGAACGACAGCGGAAGGTTCGCAAAGTCGGGCACGCTCACTCCAGACTGGCGAGATAGGCCGCGACTGCCTGCAAGTCCCCGGGCTGCAGATTCCGGAACGCGGGCATGCGGTTGCCGGGCTTGAGCGCCTGGCTGTCGGCGATCCAGCCGGCCAGGGCGCCGAGGCTGTTCGGAATCGCGCCGGCGCCGAGCGTGCGGCGGCTGCCCACGTGCGTGAGGTCCGGGCCGAGCGCGCGGCTTTCGTTCACGCCGCGCACGGTGTGGCAGCTTCCGCAACCGGCGGACAGGAACACGTCGCGTCCGCGTTGCAACAGCGGCGAGTCGGGTATGCGCGCCGTTGCCTTCCGGGCGGCATGCCAGCGCTCGAAATCCTTTTCGTTCACCACTTCGACGGTGAAAGCCATCTTGGCGTGCTGGGTGCCGCAATACTCCGCGCACTGGCCGCGATAGACGCCCGTGCGCGTAGGGCGCACCTGCATCGTCTTCGAATGGCCGGGAATCATGTCGAGCTTGCCGTGCAGATTCGGCACCCAGAAGCTGTGGATCACGTCGGCGCTGCGCAGATGGAAGGCGACGGTGCGGTTCGCCGGCACGACGATCTCGTTCGCCGTCTCGAATTGCGCCCAGCCGTTTTCGTCGAGGTAGCGCACGCGCCACCAGTACTGTTCGCCCGTCACTTCGACGTGCAGCGCGGGCTCGCCGCGCAGCAGGAGATTCGGTGCGCCGGCGAAGGCGTAGGTCATGAGCGCGGTGAGCGTCACCACCGGGAAGAGGATGCCGCCGCCGACGATGAGCTTGCGGTGCGCGAGCCGTTTGCGGCTTTCCGGACCGAATACCGCGTAGGCGGCGATCGCCATTACGAGCAGGAAGATCGCCGTCGCGCCGCCGTAGAGCAGCCAGGACAGCCCGCCGATGAAGGCCGATTCCTCGCTTGCCGGATCGAGCGCATGCTGCACGCCGCTGCACGCGGCGAGGCCGAAGGAAAGCAGAGGCAGCGCGCGCTTCATCGCAGCGTTTCCAGGAAAGCGGCGAGATCGTGCGCGTCGCGTTCGGTCACGCCGAGGTTCGGCATCGCGGTGTCGGGATCGACCGCCTTGGGATCGCGCAGCCAGCGCACCATGTTCGCGCGCGTGTTGGGCAGTACGCCGCCGATGAAACCGCGCCGCGCCATGCCCGCGAGCGGCGGACCGACGGGATGGATCGCGCCCACCACGCCGGGAATTTCGTGGCAGCTCACGCAGGCGTATTGCTGCAAGGCTTTTTTGCCGCGCCCGGCATCGCCTTCCGCGGGATGCGGCGTGGGCGTGACGGCATCTTCGCGCGCCTGCGTCTCGGCGGGCTTCAGCGGACCTTCGCGCGTACCCACGCGCGCGGCGAGCGCCTCGTATTCGCGCGGCGTGAGATGCGCAAGCGCGGCGACGAAAGCGGCGATGTCCCAGATCTGTTCGTCCGGCACGCGGAATTCCCAGGCCGGCATGCCCGTCATCTTGATGCCGTAGCGCACCACCCAGTAGATGTCGCGCACGTCCCAGGTGCGCGCGGTGTGGGCGAGGTTCGCGGGCAGCGGCGTCATGCCGAGCGCGAAGGCGTTGGGCGGCACGCCGGGCGCGCCGTGGCAGTTGAGACAGTGCTCGCGATAGAGGACGAGGCCGTTCTCGATGCGGCCGTCGAGCGGCGGCACGTCGATGTTCTCGGCGCGCTGCGCCACCGAACGCTTGAGCGCGGCGTTGAGCAGCCAATAGACCGGCGCGGTGTGCTGCTCGGTTGCGGCGACGTTGTACACACCGAAGTACACCACGGCCGCGCCCGCAAGCGTGCCCGCGAGCGTCAGCACCACAAGCAGCCTGATCGCGCCGCGCCGGCTCATCTGCGCAGGTAGAGGAATGCGGCCATGTCGCGCGCCTGTTCTTCCGTGACGCCCAGATCGGGCATGGCCGTTTTCGGTGCGATGTCCTGCGGCATGCGGATCCATCGCGCGAGGTTTTCCGGCGTGTTCGTCAGCACTCCGGCGATGTAGACGCGCCGTGCCAGTCCGTCGAGCGGCGGACCGACTTCGCCGACCGCGCCGACCACGCCTTCGATGCGATGGCAGGTGCCGCAGCCGAACTGCCACAGCAGTTCGCGGCCGCGTTCGGCATCGCCGCCCGCCGTATGCGTTTCCGACGCGCTGCCGCAGCCGGCGGCGAGCAGGCATAGGGCGAATGGTGCAACGCAGCAACGCGGCCGCAGGAACGGGCGGGACATGCCCGACGCCAAGAAAGGAACGGACCCGCTCGCGCGGGCATGGCGATTGCGGCCGCGTCGCGTTCCACCGGGACGCTCATGTCCGTGCGCCTGTTTTGCCTGCCGCCGCTGCTTGGCTACGCCGCCGTCGCGGCGGCGCACGATGTGGAGGAGGCCGCTGCCGCGGGCGGGTGGCAGTCCGATCCCTGGGTCGCGTGGCCGCTCGCCGTAAGCGCGGCACTATACGTACTGGGGCTTGCCCGCTTGTGGGGCAGCGCGGGACCGGGCAAGGGGCTGGGCGTCGGGCAGGCGCTCGGTTTCGGCGCCGGCTGGACGGTCCTCGCCGTCGCGCTGCTGTCGCCGCTCGAAACGCTGGGCGCCCATTCCTTTGCCGCGCACATGGTCCAGCACGAGCTCGTCATGATCGTGGCGGCGCCGCTGCTGGTCATGAGCCGTCCGCTGGCGGCATGGGCCTGGGCTTTTCCGCACAGGCTCCGGCGCGCGTTCGGGCGCTGCATCCGTTACCGGCTCGCGGCCGCGTGCTGGAAGGCCTTGCGCGTGCCGGCAGGCGCGTGGGTGCTGCATGCAGCGGTCCTGTGGGCCTGGCATGCGCCGGCGCTTTTCGATGCCGCGCTGCGCGACAACGGCATTCATATCCTGCAGCATCTTTCCTTCCTGTTCGCGGCGCTGCTGTTCTGGTGGAGCGTGCTGGGGCGCGATGCGCGCATCGCGCCGGGCGTGCCCGTTCTGTCCCTGCTGACGACGCTCATCCATACCGGCATCCTCGGCGCGCTGATGAGTTTTGCGCCGACCGTCTGGTATCCGGCCTACGCCGAACGCACGCCGGGCATCGGCCTCGATCCCGTCGCAGACCAGCAACTGGGCGGCTTGCTCATGTGGGTACCGGCGGGCAGCGTCTACCTGCTGGCGGCATTGTGGCTGGCGTGGCGCTGGCTCGCTGCCGATGGCACCGCCTTCGGCAGCGCAGCCTCTGTCGAGGACCAAAGCGCCGCAACTCCGTCAAAGCAATGAAAAAAAGGAGATTTATATCGCTCCCATTGCTTTTGTTTGCTGGCCTGCCGTCCCGAGAACGGCTATTCTTCGCGCCATTTTGTTCTCGGGCAGCGAATGAAGCGGCGTTACGGTATCCGGGCAAAACTCGCACTCACCCTGCTGTTTGCGTTCCTGATCGTTCTGATTCCCGTCGTATTGATCGGCGTACAGGTCGCCGAGCGCATCCGGTGGCATTTCGGCGACGCTTATGCCCGCAACTTCACCCAGCTCCACGGCGAGCGCATTCTCGGTCCCCTGGCGCGCGATCTCGCGCTCATCCGCCGGTTTTCCGATTCGGCGGTGATGCGCGAATGGCTGCGTGACGAGAGCAACGCGCAACTGCGCGCGCGCGCCTTCCGCGAAGCCGAAGCCTACCGGCAGGATCTGCTCGGCCGCGCGTACTCCATCGCGAGCCGCGGCAGCCTGAGCTACTACTACAACGACGACCACACGGAATACAGCGAAGCGCCGCGTTACCGTCTCGATCCCGCCAAGGCGGAGGATGCCTGGTTTTTCTCCACGCTCCAGGCCGTGGACAAACAGAACCTCAATCCCAACCCGGACCGCTGGCTGCAGAAAGTGATGGTATGGGCCAACGTGGTGATCGAGGACGACGGCGAACGCCTCGGCGTCGCGAGCGCGGGCGTCGATCTCTCCACCTTCATCCAGTCCTTCATCCACACTTCGGAAGCCGGCGTGACGCCGATGATCGTCGACAGCAGCGGCGCGATCCAGGCGCATCCGGACAAGGAACGCATCGCCTTCGGTTCCGGCGCCACCGGCAGGGCGGAGCAGACGGCCACCATCGGCGCGCTGCTGGGCGGCAATGCCGATCGTGCGCGGCTGAACGAGGCGCTGCGGACCGCCGCGGCACGGCCGGGGGAAGTGCAGGTCCTGGAAGTCGTGCTCGACGGCAAGCGTCAGCTCATCGGCCTGTCCTATCTCGAGGCGCTGCGCTGGTATCTGGTCACGGCGGTCGATCTCAACACCGCGCATTTCGTCGGTCGCGACTGGCTGGCCGCAGCCGGCGCGGCGCTGGTGGCCGTCGTCACGATCCTGTTCGTCGCCTTCGCCGTGGTGGTGGAGCGTCTGCTCCTGCGGCCCTTGCGCAGCCTGCATCATTCCGCGGTCGAGCTCGCCGCGGGCAACTACGACGTGCGTCTGCCTCCGCCCGGCCGTGACGAACTGGGCGATCTCAATCTCGCCTTCGAGCGCATGGCGCGTCAGATCAAGGCGCATATCGATCAACTGGAACAGAAGGTGCGCGAGCGCACCGAGGCGCTCAGCAAAGCCAATGCGGCGATGGCGCAGGCGCAGAAGGAGATCGGCGATTCGATCCAGTACGCAAGCCTGATCCAGCGCGCCTTCCTGCCGGACCGCCAGCTCGGCGAAGTGCTGGGCGACAACTACTTCGTGATCTGGCGGCCGCGCGACGTGGTCGGCGGCGACTTCTATCTGTTCCGCCCGGACGGCGACCGCTACCTCGTCGGCGTGGTCGATTGCGCCGGACACGGCGTCCCGGGCGCGTTAATGACCATGCTCGCGCGGGCGGCGCTCGACGAGGCCGTGAACCGCCACGGCGTGGATGCGCCGGCGCGTCTTTTGGCACATATCGACAGCACGCTGCGTGGCATGATTGACCAGTCGGCACTGCCGCGCGCCATCGCCACGAACATGGACATCGGTCTGGTGAGCGTCGATATCGGCCGCCGCAAACTGCGCTTCGCCGGCGCGAAGATCGCGCTGTTCTGGAGCGACGGTGAGGAAGTGGGCGAGCTGCCGGGCGCGCGCCGGGCCGTGTGCGACCGCCGCGTCGGGGAATACGAGGACGTCGAAGTCGAATTGCGCAGCGAGGCGACCTATTACCTCATCACCGACGGCTTCCTGGATCAGGCCGGCGGTGAACGCGGCTACGGCTTCGGCAAGCGCCGTCTGCTGGCGCTGCTGCGCGAGCATGCGCATCTGCCCATGCAGGAGCAGGCCAGCGCGCTCGACCGCGCGCTGGAAGCCTACCGCGGCAGCCAGTCGCAACGCGACGACATCACCGTGCTTTCTTTTCGTATTGCCAACAACTAAAACACAGACAAACACAGGACCGACGCCATGAACGACAACGATTTTTTCGGGCTGCGTGAACTGATCACGCGTCACCGCATCCTGTTGTGTTTCAACGGCCCCATCTCGCGCAGCCTGATCGAGGAGATCGGCAACGCCCTGCAGAACTATCTGCGGGCCGAGGCTGCCAAGCCTTCGGCGGTGATGGACGTGTTCGCCATCTACATCGAAATGACGCAGAACATCCGTCACTACGCCGTGCGCAAGGGCTACGGCGAGAAGGACAGCTCGGCGACCATCGTGGTGGCGCGCGAAGGCGAAGGCGACTCGTATCTGGTGCAGGCCGGCAATATCGTCGAGGCGGCCGACGGGGAAATCCTCCTTGCCCGCGTACGGGAACTGGCCGCGCTCGACAAAGCGGCGCTCAGGGCGGCGTACAAGGAGCAGCTGCGGCGTCCGCGGGACGAGAGCGCCGTGGCCGGCGCAGGTCTCGGTTTGATCGACATCGCGCGCAGGGCTTCGCGTCCGCTCAGCGCCCACCTCATTCCGCAATCCGACGGCAAGGCGCTTTTCAGCCTGCAAGCCGTGATCTGAGACCGACCGAGATAGAATCACGTCATGAACGAACGGCTTCACATTCCCCAAACCCGGTCGACGCCGGAAATCAGCGCCGACTGGGATGCCGGTGTGGTCTCCATGTCCGGCGATTCCTACCCGGAAAACTCCTTCGAGTTCTTTACCTCCACCATCGACTGGATCAAACAGTATCTGAAACAGGAGCAGCGTCCGCTGCGCCTGGAGCTGCGCCTCATCTACCTCAACACCAGCTCGGTGAAGGCGATGATGGATATCTTCGAAATGCTGGAAGAGGCGCACCGGCGCGGCCGCGACGTCAGCGTCGACTGGCTCTACGACCCCGAGAACGAACGGGTGCAAATGCTCGCCGAGGAGTTCCGCGAGGACTGCAGCTTCCCGTTCAACATCACCGCCGAGGCCAAGCAAGCATGAACACCGAAGTGGCGGATCGCGAGAGCGACGAGGCCGCCGTACTCGAAGAGATCGGTGCGCTGCTGAAGGATCCGCAGTACGAGGGCAACCCCCTGCGTCCCTTCCTGCAGCGCCTGTACCAGTTGCACCGCCGGCAGTCCGACCGGCTGCTGCGCCTGGTGCGCATCTCCGACGGCTATCACGGCATGGCGCGGCACAACAGCGACACGCTCGCGGCGCGTATCGAGCGCGAGGTGATGCGCCTGAAGAAGATCGCCCGCATCTCCGACCTCTACCAGCGCCAGCTGCGCGAACTCGCCGACGCCTTGCGCGACGCTTCGCTCACCGATCCGCTCACCGGCCTGCGCAACCGCCGCTACCTCACCGACCGCCTGCGCGAGGAGGGCGTGCGCGCGCAACGTACGCGTACACCGCTGTGCATCGCCATCGTCGACGTCGATCATTTCAAGGAAGTCAACGACCGCTACGGGCACGACATCGGCGACGTCGTGCTGTGCAACGTGGCGCGCGCTCTTGAAGGCGTGCTGCGCGAGTACGACACCGTCGGGCGCTGGGGCGGGGAGGAATTCCTGGTGCTGTTGCCCGACACCACGCTGGAGAACGGTTTCAAGATCGGCGAACGCATCCGCGCGCGGATCGCGGAATTGCGCATCGAAGACTCCGAACGTCCGGAACTGCGGGCGATTTCGCTCACCGCCAGCATGGGGATGACGGTTCTGCGCGAGGACGAGGACGTGTTCGACGCGGTCGGGCGGGCCGACACCGCCTTGCGCACCGCCAAGCACGCCGGTCGTAACTGCTGCCACACGGCCTGAGCGCCGTTCCACGCCGTCGGCGTGCGTCAGTGCGGGCGGCGTTCGTTCTCCCGCGGCTCCTCCGGCTGGATGTCGTGTTCCTCGTGCGCGTGGCGGAACATTTCCTCGCGGGCGCGTTTCTGTCCCGGGGTGCGTTGCGTTTTGGCGCGTTCGGCCTCGCGGAAGCTATGCACCTTGAAATACACCAGTGCGGCGGTGGCCATCGCGAGCGCGCCGGCGACGAGCACGAGATCGAGCGCGTCCTGGTGCTGGATGAAGCGCTGCAGGAAGTGCACGGCCATGATGACGATCACCACGCTGATGATCTTGGTCTCCAGGTCGTTCAGCGTCTCGATGCCCATGGCGACGGTGAGGTTGAGCGGCGAGATGAACAGGCTGTAGAAGCCTACGCCGATGAGGTAGAACACCACCGCCTTCAGCATCACCGAGACGATCTCCAGGAAGCGCACGGTGAGGTCGGTCGGGCCGAGCGTCGCGGCCAGCACGCCCTGCCAGGCTTCGGCCACGGTCTTGAGCGCGATGATCGCCCCGAGCAGAAAGAGCGAGAACGCCGCCAGCAGCACGGCCACCACCGCCACCAGCACGATCAGGCGCGAGCGCCCGATGAGGCGTGCGGCGGCCGAATCGTGCGTATCCTGTTTGTCGGTAGCCATGCGGCACGCAAAAGGGAAGGAGGCTCCGCGTTGCACGCAAGCCACGCGCCCGGAATCCGGGCTGGCTGCCGCACGCGCTTTGTCATAGATTCGACAACTATCCGGCATGCCCCGAGAACTAGTGCTTGATGGGATCGTGGCGCACGCTGCATGAAAGGCGGCGGCTCCACTAAGTTCGGGCAATTCGGGAAATCCAAGGAATGCGGTAATGGTCGATGCAATGATCTGGTCGAACGGGCTTTCGTTGCTCGTCTGGGCGGTGGCGGCGATGCTGCTGCTCTACGCGGCGCGGTCGTCGATGCATGCCCTCATCCGTTCGGTCGCGCAGGCCATCACCCGGGCGGCGCGTGCCACGGCGCGCTGGCTGGGCGTGACGGTCCGGGCCCTCGGGGGGGCCAACCGCACCGTCCTTAACCCCTGGGCGCGGGGGGAGGGGCCCCGCCGGTCCG
>QGUL01000058.1 GCA_003242425.1 Pseudomonadota bacterium
CCAGGCGCAGCGCCAGATCGAAAGCCTGCCGCTGCGCGTCGCAGATGGCTTCGGCCTTGAGGCTTTGCGCGCCCCAGAACAGATGAAAGCCTTCGAACGCGAGCCCCGCCGCGCCGATGCGTTCGAGCAGTTGCGGCACGCGTTCGGCATCGACGCCGAAGGGCTTGGCGCCGCCGCCCATCTTCATGCCCGAAGCCTTGAGCTCGAAGTCCGGATTGACGCGCACCGCGACGCGCGCCGGCACGCCGAGCTCGCGCGCGATGCCTTCGAGCAGCTCCACTTCACGGAACGATTCGAGATTGATCAGCACGCCGGCGGCAACGGCCTGCCGCAATTCCACGGCGGACTTGCCGGGCCCGGCGAAGCTGATGTCCTGCGGATCGGCGCCGGCGTCGAGCGCGATCCGCAATTCGCCCGCGGAGGCGACGTCGAGGCCGTCCACCCAGCGCGCCATATGGCAGACGAGCGCCGGCATCGGATTGGCTTTCATCGCGTAATGCAGCCTCACGCCCGGCAGGGCGGCGCGCAGCGCCTGCACGCGCTCCACGATGAGCCGGCGGTCGTAGGCGTAGAAAGGCGTGCGGCCCGCCGCCTCGGCGAGCAAGGTGAGCGGCTTGCCGCCCACCACCAGACAGCCGTTCTCCACCGGGAACTGCGTCATCGGCGCATGCCGCGGCGCCGAGGCTTGCGCGGGCAGCGGCGCGTTCATGCCGCCGCTCCGAACGCGTGTTTGAACTCGGCCGAAATCGTCTTGCGGTCGAGCTTGCCGTTGGGATTGCGCGGCAGCGGGCCCGGACGCACGTCGATTTTCGCCGGCACCATGTAGGCCGGCAGATGCGTGCGGCAGGCCATCATGAGCGTGGCCGCGTCGAGCGTGGCGCCGTCCTTCGGCGTGGCGACGACGACGATCGCCTGGCCGAGCGTGGGATGATCGACCCCGAACGCCACCGCCTCGCCGACGAGCTGCGTGCCGTAAAGCACTTCCTCGATCTCCGTGGGACTCACACGGTAGCCCGAGGTCTTGATCATTTCGTCGCGGCGGCCGACGAAATAGAGATAGCCCTCCTCGTCCATGCGCACGGTGTCGCCGGAAAACACCGCGATCTCCGGCAGCACCAGCCCGGGCTCGCGCCCCGGCAAAGGTTTGTAACGTTCCGCGGTCTTCACCGGGTCGTTCCAGTAACCCATGCCGACCAGCGCGCCGCGATGCACCAGCTCGCCCGGCTCGTTGGGCGCGCAAGGCGTGCCGTCCTCGCGCAGCACCAGGATTTCGGCGTTGGGAATGGCTTTGCCGATGGAATCGGGCCGCCGGTCCACTTCCTCCGGCGGCAGATAGGTGGAGCGGAAGGCCTCGGTGAGGCCGTACATCAGATAGGGTTTGCTGCGCGGCAGCCGCGCCCGCAGGATTTTGAGCGTTTCCAGGGGCATGCGCCCGCCGGTGTTGGCGAAATAGCGCAGGTGCTCGTCGATGCCTTGCGGCCATTCGAGCTGCGTGAGTTGAATGTAGAGCGGCGGCACCGCGGTGAGCCCCGTGACGCGATGGCGCACGAGCGCGTTCAGCACGTCGCGCGGCAGGAGATAGTTCAGCAGCGCCACGCTCGCGCCGGCGTGGAAGGCGGTGGTGAGCTGGCTGAACCCGGCGTCGAAGGAAAGCGGCAGCGCCGCGAGCAGCACGTCGTCGGCGTTGTTCTCGAGATAGGACGCCACGCTCTGCGCGCCGCACACCATGTTCCGGTGCGAAAGCACCACGCCCTTGGGCTTGCCGGTGCTGCCCGAGGTGTAGAGGATCGCCAGCATGTCGGTGTCGATCACGCGATGGCCGGCCCGCTTCGGCGCCTCCATGAACGCTTCCCAGCGATGCAGGTGCAGGTCGGCGACCGGTTCGGGCGCTTCGGCCGCACCGCACACCACCACGTGGCGCAGGTCGCGGCATTGCGCGAGCTCCGCGCGCAGGGGATCGAGCCGCTCCCGCGAAGTGATCAGCACGCGCACGTTGCAGTCGCGCAGGATGTAGCCCACCTGCTCGGCCTTCAACAGCGGATTGACGGGCACGAACACCGCGCCGGCCGCGGCGGTGCCGAAGGAAGCGATCACCGTCTCGAAACGCTTTTCGAGAAAGATGCCGACGCGCTCGCCGCGCGCCACACCGAGATGCATCAGACCCGAGGCGAAGGCCTCGATCGCCTCGTACAACGCGCCGTAGTCGAGCGTGCGTTCGCCGTGGATCAACGCGGTGCGTTCGGGCGCGCGCAGGGCGGCGTTGCCCGGAAGGTGATGCAAGAGGGTTTCCATCATCGGCTGTGCTCGGGAAGCGGGTGAAGGAACGCTGCAGGGGATGCCTGCGCGTTGCACGATGCATGCCGCATCGCGCTGCGAAGATCGGTATGCCGCGAGTCTAGCGAGCGCATCCCTTCCCTCTTGCAAGGGCAACATATTTTGACAATGTGCACGGGGACGGCCGGCACAATGTCGCTCTCGTACGTCATGGCGCTTGCATGACGATCGACGTCCTCGCAACAGGGAGAAGCGCGCGTTGGCTATCAGACAACAGGTTGCCGCAACGCTCGAAAGCGTGCTCGGTATCGACGGAAGACTGGCGCATGCCGCCGACGACACGCCGCTGCTCGGCGCCATTCCGGAGCTCGACTCGATGGCCGTCGCGAACGTGCTCACGGCGCTGGAAGAGCAGTTCGGTTTCCTCATCGAGGACGACGAAATCGACGGTTCGGCCTTCGCCACGCTGGGCAGCCTGGTTGCCTTCGTGCAAGCCAAGCTCGATGCCGAACAACGAAACCCGCTTTCCCTGCCGCAAAGCTGATTCCGTTTCCGTGGACGCGTTCTATCTTCCGACCGAGCGCGGTCAACGCTTCTGCGTACTGCATCCGGCCGAGGGCACCCGGCGCGGCGCGGTGCTGTACGTGCATCCCTTCGGCGACGAAATGAACAAGTCGCGCCGCATGGCCGCGCTGCAGGCGCGAGCCTTCGCGCGCAGCGGCTGGGACGTGCTGCAGATCGACTTGTACGGCTGCGGGGACAGTTGCGGCGAGTTCCGCGACGCCACCTGGGAAACCTGGATCGGCGACGTGCGCACGGCCTGGGAGTGGATGGAACGGCGTACGCAGGCGCCGGTGTGGTTGTGGGGCCTGCGCACCGGCTGCCTGCTCGCCGTCGCCGCCGCGCGTGCGCGCGCCGCGCCGGCGCAACTGCTGTTCTGGCAGCCGGTGCTGTCCGGACAACGCTATCTGCAGCAGTTTTTGCGCACGCGCCTCGCCGGCGAGGCGATCGAGGGCCAGGCGCGGCGCGATACGGCGGCGCTGCGCGAGGCGCTCGCGCGCGATGGCGTGCTGGAGGTGAGCGGCTATGCGCTGTCGGCGGATCTCGCGCAAGGCATGAATACCGCATGGCTGGAGATGCCGCCGCGCGGGAGCGAAGTGCGCTGGATCGAAGTGCTGCCCCATGCCGGGCAGCCGCTCAGCGAAGCCGCGCAAAGGCAGGCGGCATTGTGGAACGGCGACGGCTGTCGCACGAGCACGACGACAACGGTCGGGCCGCCCTTCTGGCAGACACAGGAAATCAGCGAATGTCCGGCATTGATCGCCTCCACCATTTCTTCGATGCCGCAGTAGCGCCCGGCGTGACCGAACGGCCACTGCTGTTCGAGTGCAAAGGCGAGCAGCTGCTGGGCGTCCTGGCGCAGCCCGAACGGTCCTGCGACTGCGGCGTGCTGATCATCGTCGGCGGGCCGCAATACCGGGCGGGCAGCCACCGCCAGTTCGTCACGCTCGCACGGCATCTTGCGGCGGCGGGCTATGCCTCGCTGCGTTTCGATTACCGCGGCATGGGCGACAGCGGCGGCGACGCACGCGACTTTCGCGAGACGGCGGCCGACATCGCCGCGGCCTTGCGGGCTTTCGCCGCGGCTGCGCCGCACGTGCGGCGTTTCGTGCTGTTCGGGCTGTGCGATGCGGCTTCGGCGGCGCTGATGCACGGCGCGGCATTGCCGCAGGTCGCGGGCATGGCGTTGCTCAATCCCTGGGTGCGCAGCGAGACGACGCTGGCACGCGCCCAGGTCAAACACTATTACCGCGCACGTCTCGCCGACCCCGCTTTCTGGCGCAAGCTGTGCGCAGGCGAAGTGAAGCTGGGCGACACGGCCGCCGCTTTCGCGCGGCGGCTGGGCGTCGCGCTGCGGCCCGCGGTGCGGCCGCGCGGGGATTTCCGCGAGAAGATGGCCGACGGCATGCTGCGCTTCCGCGGGCCGGTGCTAGTCGTGCTAAGCGGCAGGGATCTCACGGCGCAGGAATTCCGCGAACACGTCGCAAGCGACCGCGCCTGGCAAAAAGCGTTGCTGCGCGCCGAGGTGACGCGCATCGATATCGAGGAGGCCGATCACACTTTTTCGCGTGCGGCATGGCGCGAGCGCCTGCACCGCGTGCTGCTCGACTGGCTCGACGGCCATTGCCGCGGACGGGAGGCCGCATGAATCCGCTGTCCGGCGCGCCGGGCCGCCGGTGGCGGCCGATTCCCGGGCTGCCGCCCGGCGAGGCGCTGTTCTACGGCACCGCCCGCCTCGCGCAGAAACTGAGCGCACAGCGCGTGCGCGTGGTGCGCTACCGCCTCACCGCGCAACCCGTGGCGCAGGCGCCGCTCTTGCCCGCACGGGCGCATTCCGCGGTGCGCGTCGAACGGCTCGCGCCCGATCATCCGCTCGCCGCGCAACTGGTTGCGCAGTCGCCGCGTCCGGCCGAGGTGATCCGCCGCCGCTTCGCGCACGGCGCGCATTGCTACGCCGCCTTCAAGGAAGAACGCAGCCTGCTCGGTTTCCTGTGGCTGCAGTACGGCGCCTACGACGAGGACGAGGTGCGCTGCCTGTTCGTGCCGCAACCGGAAGGACAGGCGGCCTGGGACTTCGACGTCTGGGTCCATCCCGCGCACCGCGCGAGCCGCGTATTCGTCCGGCTCTGGGATGCGGCCTTCGCCGACCTGCGCACGCGCGGCGTGCGCTGGACCATGAGCCGCGTCAACGCCTACAACCCGGAATCGCTGCATTCGCACCGCCGGCTCGGCGCGGTGATCCTGGGCACTGCGACCTTCTACTGCGCCGGCACGCGCCAATGGCTGCTTCTGGAGGACAGTCCCTGCCTGCGCCGCGCGCACGACCTGGACGGCCGGCCGGTGTTGCACATCCATCCGCCGCAGGACGCCGCATGAAACGCGAAGACGCGCTTTCCCCGCCGGTGCATCTCATCAATCCCATGACCGAGGTCGGCGGCTCGGAACTGCATACCGTGGACATGTGGCGCGTGCTGTCGCGCTACACGCGCGCCACCGTGTGGAGCGAGCGCCCGGTGGATCCGCAGCTCGCCGCGCTGGCGCCGGTCGAACGCATTCATCTCGGCAAGCTGCATTTCCCGCGTCAGGGCGTGTTCCTGTTCGTCGGCGCCTATTTCGAAGTGGGCGCCTGGTGGCGCTTCGCGCGCCCGAGCCGCACGCTGCTGCTCTACAACATCGACAATCCCAGACGGCTCGAATACGCGCTCGCGCGCCTGAGCCTGGGCGGCCGGCGGCGCGTGGAGCTGATCTACGCCTCGAAACGGCTCAAGGCCGAAGCCGGACTGCCCGGCGTCGTGGAAGACTCGCCCATCGATCTCGACCGCTATCAGCCCGCGCGCGCCGTACCCAGGAACGAGTTCGTCGTCGGACGCGCGAGCCGCGACGATCCGCTGAAGTTCTCCGACGACGATCCGGCGCTGTTCGAACGGCTCGCGGCGGCGGGCTTTCACGTGCGCATCGCCGGCGGCACCTGCCTGCGTGCCCGCATCGCGCCGCATCCGCGCATCGAGCTGCTGCCCGTGCTGTCCCCGCTCGCCATGCCGCATTTCATGCTGGGGCTGGACTGCTTCGTCTACCGCACCTCGCCGGAATGGCCGGAATCCTACGGCCGCGTGATCGCCGAGGCGATGGCCTGCGGCGTGCCGCCCGTCGTCGCCTCGAACGCGGGTATCGCCCAGCACATCCGTCACGGCGAGAACGGTTTCATCGCCGACACCAACGAGGAAGTGATGGACATCCTCCTCACGCTGCGCGAGGACCGCGAATTGCGCGCGCGCGTCGGCGTGGCCGCGCGCCGCACCATGGAGGAGCGCTACGGCGAGGAACAGCTCGCGCGCATCGCTGCCTACTACCTGCGCGGCGAGGCGGGCGTTCCGGCATGAGGAGCGGCGCGCGATGAGCCTGTCCCAGGCGGTAGCACGCAGCGCGGGATGGACCCTCGCCATGCGCATGTCGGCGCGGATCATCGGGCTGGCGAGCACGCTCATCCTCGCGCGCCTTCTGGTGCCGGCCGATTTCGGTCTCATCGCCATGGGCACTTCGATCCTCGCCGCCCTGGACGCGGCGACGGCCGTCGGGCTGGAATGGGCCATCATCCAGAAGCAGACGCAGGACCGCGCCCATCTCGATTCGGCGTGGACGCTCAATATCCTCATCGGCGGGCTGAAGGCGCTGCTGCTGCTCGCGCTCGTTCCGTTCGCCACGGCGGTCTATCACGAACCGCGCGTGGCGACGGTCATGGCGGTGCTCGCCGGCACCGCGCTGGTCGGCGGCTTCCGCAACATCGGCGTGGTGCTGCACGAACAGGCGCTGCGCTTCCGCCGCATCTTCTTCACCGCCCTCGCCGCCAAGCTCGCCTCCTTCGCCGTCACCGTCGTGCTCGCCTTCCGCTGGCAGAGCTACTGGGCGCTGCTCGCCGGCATGGCGACCCGCACGCTGGTCGATCTCGCGCTCAGCTATGCGCTCTTTTCCTACCGGCCGCGCCTGAGTCTGTCGCACGCGCGCGAGTTCTTCCACTTCTCCAAATGGGTGGCGTGCAACAGCGTGCTGTTCTTCATCCAGCAGCGCGGCACCGATTTCATCCTCGGCAACCGCGCCGGGCCGGCGGCGCTCGGCGCCTACAACATCGCCTACGAGATCTCCAGCCTGCCGACCACGGAGCTCACCCACCCTCTGATGCGCGCCGTCTATCCCGGCTACTCGCGTCTGCAACAGGACCGCAAGCGGCTCGCCGAAGGTTTTCTCACAGTGTTCCAGGTGATCGCGGTGGTCTCGCTGCCCGCCGCGGCGGGACTGGCCTGCCTGGCGGACCTGTTCGTGCTCGTGCTGCTCGGCGACAAGTGGCTGTCGGTCATTCCGCTCATGGCGCCGCTCGCGCTCTTCGGCGCGATCCGTTCGCTGCAGGCGACCTTCGGCACCACCTTCCTCGCGCTCGGCCAGCAGCATTTGTCGGCGAAGCTGATGGCGCTCTACATCGTACTGGCCTTCCCGGTCTTCGCCTGGCTGCTCACCGCGTACGACCTCACCACCGCGGCCTGGGGGCTCACGGCGGTGTATCTGGCGACCGGCACTTTCAACATCACCCTGCTGCGCGCGCGCCTGCAACTGCCGGCGATGCGCATCCTCGCCGCGCTGGTGCGGCCGGTGGCGGCATCGCTTGCGATGATGGCGGCGCTCTATGCGCTCCGGACCACTTCCTACGGCCACCCCGAGGCGCTCGGCTCGCAACTCGCGCTGCTCGGGGCGTTAGTCGCGGTTGGCGCAATTGTTTACACCCTCGCGCTGCTGTTGTTGTGGAATCTAAGCGGTCGCGAGGAAGGGGCCGAGGCGCGCCTGCTGCGTCTGCTCGGCAGCTCCCTGCGCAACTGGTCGGTGAGGAGGCACACATGAACGCGAACGACACGCGGCCGGACACGGTGACGGTGATCATCGCCACCTACAACCGCACCGCCTACTTGCGCGAATGCCTGGAGAGCGTGCTGAAGCAAAGCCACGCGCCCGCGCAGGTGATTCTCGTCGACGACGGTTCGGAGGAGGACGTGCAAGCGGCGGTGCGCGGCTTCGCCGACCGCATCACCTACGTCCGGCAGGAGAACGCGGGACGCCCCGCGGCCTTCAACCGCGCGCTCGGGCTCGCGACCGGCGAATGGCTGTGGTTCTTCGACGACGACGACGTGGCGCTGCCCGACTCCATCGCGCGCCGGCTCGACGCGGCGGCGGCGCAGCCGGACGCCGACATCGTCATGAGCGAGCACTACATCGGCCACGACGGGCCGGACGGCCGCATCGTGCGCGGCCGGCTCATCTCCGCCCGCGGTCCCACGGACCACCGCCTGTTCGTGAGCATCCTGCGCAACCATCTCTACCTGTTCCAGGGCATGCTCATCCGCCGCCGCTGTTTCGAGGCCCTGGGCGGGTTCGACACGACATTCCTGCGCCGCGCCGCCTACGAATAGACGGGGGGCTGCCTGGCCGCCAAAAGGGCAAGGGGGTGGGCGAAA
>QGUL01000059.1 GCA_003242425.1 Pseudomonadota bacterium
CTCCTCTCTTTTTCGTGGGACGGTTCAGTTTTTTTAAAAGACCGCCTCGGCCCCCGCGGGCGGCCCGAAGTTCCCCTGCCCGTCGATCAGGGGATAGCGCATGGAGAAGTCCTGCGCCAGGCGAACCAGCGCGTCGTACACCGACTGGTCGCCGTGCGGGTGGAAGCGGCCCAGCACGTCGCCGACCACCGCCGCCGACTTCACGCGCTTGCTGCCCGCGCGCGTGCCGTTGTCCCACATCGAATAAAGGATGCGGCCCTGCACCGGTTTCTGGCCGTCGCCGATGCGCGGCAGCGCACGATCCTTCACCGTGCTGACGGCGTATTGCAGGTATTGCAGCGCCGCGTAGCGCCCGAGCGGCAGGCTGTCGCCGAACTCCTCGGACATGGGCGCGAAATACGGCGGCAGACGGCCGCCGCCGTTCGAGCGCCGGGCGTCGGCCTTGTCGTTCGCCTGTTTGGTCTCGGGCCGTTCCTCGACGGCGCCGAAAAGATCGTTCTGATCGCTCATGTGTGTTCAGCCGAAAGCGGGGAGCCGGTCAGGAAATGTCGGCGTCCACCAGGTTGCCGTAGGTCTCCATCCATTCGCGGCGCAGCGCGGCGTTCTCACGCGCCATCATCATGTCGAAGATCTCGCGGTCGGTCGTCAGCATGCCGTCTTCCACACGCACCGGCAGCATGCGCCGGGTGGCGGGATTGAGCGTGGTTTCCCACAACTGTTCGGCGCTCATTTCGCCCAGGCCCTTGAAGCGGCTCACCGTCCAGCTGCCCGGGCGGACGCCTTCGTCGACCAGCTTCTGCTCGATCGCCGCCAGTTCCTGCTTGTCGAGCGCGTAGAGCTTGCGCGCCGGCCGTCCCTTGCCGCCCGCGGGCACGTCGATCCGGAACAGCGGCGGCTGCGCGACGTACACGTGGCCGCGCTCGATCAGCTTGTAGAAGTGGCGGAAGAACAGCGTGAGCAGCAGCACCTGGATATGCGCGCCGTCCACGTCGGCGTCCGCCATGATGATGATCTTGTGGTAGCGCAGGCCGGAAAGATCCGGGTTGTCCTCCGGCTTGTGATGATCGACGCCGATGGCGAGCGCGATCGCTTCGATCTCCTTGTTGGCGTACAAGGTGTCGGCGTCGTCCTGCCAAGTGTTCTTGGGCTTGCCCTTGAGCGGCAGGATCGCCTGGAATTCCTTGTCGCGCGCCTGCTTGGCCGAACCGCCCGCCGAGTCACCCTCGACGATGAAGAGCTCGTTGCGTTCGGGATCGTCGGAGGCGCAATCGGTGAGTTTGCCCGGCAGCACGGCGACGCCCGAGAGCTTGCGCCGCTCGACCTTCTGCGCCGCGCGGGTGCGCTGCATCGCCTGGCGGATCACCAGCTCGGCGATGCGGCGTCCCTCTTCGACATGCTGAGACAGCCACAGCTCGAAGGGATCGCGCACCATCTGCGCCACCAGCTTCACGGCGTCGCGCGAAATCAGCTCGTTCTTCACCTGTCCCTTGAACTGCGGGTCGAGCATCTTCACCGCGAGCACATAGGAGGCGCGCGACCAGACATCCTCGGGCACGATCTTCAAGCCGCGCTGGCCCATGGCGTGGTGTTCGATGAAGTTGCGGATGGCGTGGTAGACGCCCTCGCGCAGCCCCGCCACATGCGTGCCGCCGTGGCGCGTGGGAATCATGTTGACGTAGGACTCGTTGACGGTATCGCCTTCGGGGGTCCAGGCGATGGCCCACAGCGCGCCCTCGCCTTCGGCGAAACTGTCCGACTCCGTCTGGGCGGTGATGTAGCGCTCGCCGAAGAAAGGCTGCGCCACGGGATCGTTCTCGGCCATGGCATTGGCGAAATAGCCTTTGATCCCCTCGGGGAAATGCCAGGTCTGCGTCTCGATCCTGCCGCCTTTTTCGATGCCAAGCGTGAAACGCACACCCGGCAGCAGCATCGCCTTGGCGCGCAGCAGCGCGGCGATGTCGGCGACCGCGATCTTAGGGCTGTCGAAGTATTTGGGATCGGGCCAGAAGCGCACGCGCGTGCCGGTTTCCTTCGCCGGCACGGTGCCGACCTTCTTGAGCGGCTCCTTCACCTTGCCGTTGTCGGCGAACACCAGCCGGTAACGGGCGCCGTCGCGCTTGACCTCGACTTCCAGCCGCTTCGCCAGCGCGTTGGTCACGCACACGCCCACGCCGTGCAGGCCGCCGGCGATGCGGTAGGCCGCATCCTTGTCGGTCTTGCGGAACTTCCCGCCCGAGTGCAGCGTGGTGAAAATGACCTGAACCGCCGGAATCTTCTTCTTCGGATGGATATCGACCGGGATGCCGCGCCCGTCGTCCTCGACTTCCGCCGAACCGTCCTCGTAGATCGTCACCGATACGTTCTTCGCGAAGCCCGCGAGGCCCTCGTCCGAGGCGTTGTCGATCACTTCCACCAGCGCATGGTTGGGATTGACCGGGTCGGTGTACATCCCGGGGCGCAGCAGGATGGGCGACAAGTCCTCCAGGACTTCGATGTCTTCGGCACTGTAGCTGGCTGACTTCGTGGCCATCGTCTTTTTGGTATCCAACAGATTGGCGGCGAAAAATGAGGCCGAATGATAGCGCCAACCTCCGCCGCCTGAGTCGGCAAAATCCCCACCGCGGAAAAACAAGCGCTTAGCCGACATGGCGCAAATCAATCCGCGCGCCGGGTCGCTTGCGCTACAGTCGCGCGCATGAATGACCCGGACACGCTACTGGACTGGCAGGACGGTCAGCTGCGCTCGCTGCGCTACGGCGACGTGTACTTCTCGCGCGACTCCGGCATCGACGAAACGCGGTACGTCTTCCTGGCGCAGAACCGCCTGGCCGAGCGTTTCGGAGCCTTGCGTCCCGGCGACCGTTTCGTCATCGGCGAAACCGGTTTCGGCACCGGGCTGAACTTCCTGTGCACCTGGAAGCTCTGGGCGCAATGCGCGCCGCGCGGCGCCCGGCTGCATTTCGCCAGCATCGAAAAACACCCGCTCACCCGCGAGGACATGGCACGGGCACTGTCGCTGTGGCCCGAACTCGCACCGCAACGGGAAGCGCTGCTGCGCCGGTACCGGCAGTTGCCGCCGGGCTGGCATCGCTTCCATTTCGATCCGGGCGTGGTTCTGACCGTCGCGGTCAGCGACGTCGCCGAAGCGCTGCCGCAACTGGAACTGCAAGCGGATGCCTGGTACCTGGACGGCTTCGCGCCGGCACGCAATCCCGAAATGTGGTCGTTCGAAGTGCTGCGCCACATCGGCGCGCGCACCAAGCCCGGCGGCACGTTCGCCACCTACACAGCCGCGGGTGCGGTGCGCCGCGGCCTGGAGGCTGCGGGTTTCGCGGTCGAACGCGTCAAAGGGCACGGCGCCAAGCGCGAAATGCTGCGCGGCGTCCTGCGCGAAGCATCGCAACAGCCGGACGCCGCTCCATGGTTCCGACGCCCCGAACGCGCCTGGACCGAACGCCGTGCCATCGTCATCGGCGGCGGCCTTGCCGGTACGAGCGCGGCTGCGAGCCTCGCCCGGCGCGGCTGGTCGGTGGTGCTGATCGAACGCCACGAGCGTCTGGCCGCCGAAGCCTCTGGCAACCCGCAAGGCATCCTCTACACCCGGCTCGCGGCGCAGGCGACGCCGCTGCGCGAGCTGGTGATCGGCGGTTACGGCCATACGCTGCGGCTGCTTGCAACCGCTGCGCTAGCGGAAACGGAACGCTCGCACTGCGGGTTGCTGCAACTCGCCTTCGATACGGAAGAAGCGGCCCGTCAGCAGAAATTGCTGGCGCAGGACTTCCCTTCCGACTTCCTGCGCGGCGTGAACCGGGAAGAGGCTTCGGACATCGCAGGCGTCGAACTCCCCTTCGGCGGACTTTACTTCCCCGAGAGCGGTTGGACCGATCCCGCTGCCCTTTGCAGAATGCTGGCGGCACACGACCACATTGACGTGCGTCTGCACACCGAAGCACTTGCCTTGCGGCGCGAAGGCGAACAATGGGCAGTGCACGGGCCGCGCGGTTGTATCGAAAAAGCGCCGGTGCTCCTCCTCGCGACAGCGCGCGACACGCTCGCGTTCGAGTCTGCGCGCCATCTGCCGCTCAAGACCATCCGCGGTCAGATCAGTCTGATCCCCGAAACGCCGGCGAGCAGCCGGCTGCACACGGTGCTCTGCGGCGAGGGCTACATCGCCCCGGCGCGCACCGGCTGGCACACGCTGGGCGCCACACACAAGTTCGAGGATGTCGGAACGGATGTACGCGCGGACGAGCATCGCGAGAACCTCGCCATGCTGCAGACGCTCGCACCCCCACTGCATGCGGCACTCGGCGGGTCGGCGCTCGACTGCGACACGCTGCCCGGACGGGCCGCCGTCCGCGTCAGCACGCCGGACTATCTGCCGCTCATCGGTCCGCTGGCCGATGCCCAGGCCTTCGCCGGCGCCTACGCGGCCTTGCGTCACGATGCGCGCCAGCGTCCGGACACGCCCTGCCCCTGGCTGCCGGGCTTGTACGTCAGCACCGCGCACGGTTCGCGCGGGCTCATCACCGCACCGCTTGCGGGCGAAATGCTCGCCGCCTATCTGGAAGACGAACCGGCACCGGTATCGAGCCGGGTCATGGCAGCGGTGCATCCCAACCGCTTTCTCGTGCGCGCCCTCATTCGGCGGGAACGTTGAGCAAGGACAGATCGAAACACCCGGCAAACGTCTCGGACGCCGTCCCGGGCGCATAGGGAAAATCGGCGAGCAAGGGTGCCTGCAGGCGTTCGCGCAGCGCTTCGAGATTCCGTTCGGTGCGCTGCATATCGGGATCGACGCGATTGGCGACCCAGCCCGCAAGACGCAAACCGCGCGCCAGAATCGCTTCCTGCGTCAGCAAAGCGTGATTGATGCAGCCCAGCCGCATGCCCACTACAAGCACCACCGGTGCCCCCAGCCGCCGCGCGAGGTCCGCACCCGTTTCGCGCGCGTTGAGCGGTACCAGCCAACCGCCGACGCCCTCGACGATCACCACATCCGCAAGCGTCCGCAGTTCGCGATAGCGCGCTTCGATGTGCGCGAGGTCGATGGTGACGCCCGCCTCCGCCGCGGCGATGTGCGGCGCGATCGGCGGCTGGAACAGATAGGGACACACCCATTCGCGCGGCGCTTTCACGCTGCTCGCGGCACACAGAGTTTCCACGTCCTCGTTCAGGCCTTGCGCATCGCAGCCCGCCGCCACCGGCTTCATGCCCACCGTGCGCAGCCTGCGCGCGGCAAAAGCGTGCAGCAAGGCCGCAGCGACGCGCGTCTTGCCGACCTCGGTATCGGTGCCGGTGACGAAGAGGTTCATGGCGTCGCGTCCAGCGCCTGCAAGGTGCCGGCAACGAGAAACTCGAACTCCTCGTCGCGCAGCACATAGGGCGGCATGAAATAGACGGTGCCGCCGAGCGGCCGCAACAGCAGTTCGCGCTCCAGCGCGGCAGCATGGAAGCGGCGCGCGAAGCTCGCGTCGGCGTCCGCGACATCGAACGCCCAGATCATGCCGGTGCGACGGAAGTCGCGTACGCGCGGATGGGCACGCAACGGCGCGGCGAGCGCATCGAAGCGTTCGGCCGTCGCACGATTGTTCTCGATCACGCGGTCCTGTTCGAAGATGTCGAGCGTGGCGAGCGCCGCACGGCAGGCGAGCGCATTGCCGGTATAGGAATGCGAATGCAGGAAGCCGCGGGTAACGTCGTCGTCGTAGAAAGCCTCGTAAACCCGGTCGGTAGACAGTACGACCGAAAGCGGCAGATAACCGCCGCTCAGTCCCTTCGACAGACATAGGAAGTCGGGCTTGATCCCGGCCTGCTCGCAGGCGAGGAAAGTGCCCGTGCGGCCACAGCCCACCGCGATCTCGTCCGCGATGAGATGCACCTCGTAGCGGTCGCACAGCTCGCGCACCCGGCGCAAATACAGCGGGTCGTACATGGCCATGCCGGCGGCGCACTGCACCAGCGGCTCGACGATGAAAGCGGCCAGTTCCTCGTGATGCTGCGCGAGATAGGCTTCGAGCACCTGTGCGCAGCGTTCGGCGTAGTCCGCGGCGCTTTCACCCGGTGCCGCCCGGCGCCAGTCCGGGCTCGGTACCGTGGCCTCCACTCGCAACAGCGGCGCATAGGCGTCCTTGAACAAGGCCACGTCGGTCACGGCTAGCGCGCCAACGGTTTCGCCGTGATAGCTGCCGGCCAGACTCAGATAGCGCCGTTTGCGCGGACGTCCGCTGTTGCGCCAGTAATGGAAGCTCATTTTCAGCGCGACCTCGACCGCGGATGCGCCGTCCGAAGCGTAGAAACAGTGGCCGAGCCCGCTCAGCCCGGCGAGCCGTTCCGAAAGCCGCACCACCGGCTCGTGGGTGAAACCCGCGAGCATCACATGTTCCAGTTCCTCCAGTTGCTCCCGCAGGGCCGCGTTGATGCGCGGATTGGCGTGACCGAAGAGGTTCACCCACCACGAGCTGACCGCGTCCAGATAGCGGCGGCCGTCGAAATCGTAGAGCCACACGCCGCTGGCGCGGCGGACCGGTACGAGCGGAAAACGCTCGTGCAGCTTCATCTGCGTGCACGGGTGCCAGACCGCAGCGAGGCTGCGCCGAAGCCAATCCTCGTTCTTCATGCCTTCATCCCTCGTGCCGTGCCGTACAGCAGTTCGTACGTGGCCGGCAGTCCTCTTTCGGTGCGCAAGCGCTCGTATCGCGCGATCATCGCCTGCCAGCGCCCCTTGCCCGTCAGTCCGCGTGCGCGGCCTGCGGTAGCGTTGCCCGCACCGATGGTCTTGATGGAACGCATCAGCGCCGGCACGTCGGGGTAGTGCAACACCGTTTTGCGCGATTCGAGCGCGATGTCCCGGAAGCCTGCCCGCAGAAGCGCGTCTTCGATCTGCGCGGCGCCGGGAAAACGGCTGACATGGGTATAGCCGTCGTCGAAAGCGGCGCGCAGTTCGCCGAGCGTCGCCGGACCGAAAGTGGTGAACGCCAGCAGCGCACCGGGTCGCATCACCCGGGCGAAATTCCCGAACACGGTGTCCAGGTCGTTGCACCACTGCAGCATGGCGTTCGACCACAACAGGTCGATGCTCGATTCGCGCATCGGCAGGTGCTCGGCGTCCGCGCAGACGTAAGCGGGTCCGGTACCGCATTCGCTGCGCGCCTGCAGCACCATGGCCGGCGCGAGATCCAGACAGTAAAGCGCCGCCTCCGGCCAGACCGACGCGAGCAGCCTCGCGCCGTAACCGGTGCCGCAACCGGCATCGAGGATCGTCTCCGGTTGTACGCCGCTCGCCTGCACATGGGTCAGCAGTCGTTCCGCGGCGCGGCGTTGCAGACCGGCGGCGCTGTCGTAACGGGCGGCGGCACGGTCGAAGGCCGTGCGCACGCGCTTGCGCTCGAGCAGCGTTTCGTTCAACACCTCATTCATCGAGAAACCGTCGGATTCTTTCCGCGCAGGCCGCGGCACGCGAAAGCGGCAGCGCGTGCCCTGCGCCCTCGTACACCTGCAGCGCCGCCCGCGGAAGCGTTTCGCTCAGCCAGCGTGCCGCGGCAAGCGGCGTGATGGCGTCACGCTCGCCGTGCAGCAGCAGCACCGGCTGCTGCAAGGCGCGAACGCGCTCGCGCACATCGCCGGCGGCGAGCACGTTCAGGCTCGCTTGCAGCGCATCCGGCGCGGCTTGCGCCCGGTTCGCGTAGATGCGCTTGGTCAAGCCCTTGCTGTCCTCCTCGCCCTCGGCCTGCAGGGCGCTGAAGCGGCGCATGAGCGCATCCGGGTTCTGTCTCAGCTCGCGCACGAAGATTCGCCATACCGCAGGCGCGACACCATGGGGCCAGCCGTCGGCGGCGAGGAATCGCGGCGTGGCGCCCAACAGCACCAGCTTGCGTACCTGCAGCGGCTTCTCCAGCGCCCATTGCAGCGCGACGAGGCCGCCGAGCGACCAGCCGATCACATCCACTTCCGCCGGCGCGCTTTCGCTCAATGCCTGCACGACGGTGTCGAGATCGTAGGGCATGCACATCGGCGCCGCGCCGTAACCCGGCAGCGCCGGCGCATACGCCTCCCGTCCGCGCAGATTTTCCTTCACTGCCGTCCAGACGTCCGGGCTCATAGCCCAGCCGTGCAACAACGCTACGGCGCGCGTCATGACAGGCTCTCGGCGCAACGCCGCAGGACTTCGACGAGCCGGTCCACCTGCGCCTCGCTATGCGCCGCAGACAGCGAAATGCGCAGCCGCGCCGTGCCCATCGGGACGGTGGGCGGGCGGATCGCCGGCACCCAGATCCCGGCATC
>QGUL01000060.1 GCA_003242425.1 Pseudomonadota bacterium
CGGGCTTGTTGGGCGGGCGGGGGGGGGGCGCGCCTGAACCCCCGGTTTGAGGCCCTGAAACGCCCCCCGGGGGCGATGGCCGCCGGCCTGCTGCTCGTGGCGGCGGCGCTCGTGCTCCTGCCGTTCGTCGCGGGCAGCGTGGGCGGCCCCGCGTGGGTGCGGGTGCTGGACTTCGCGCTGCTCTACATCATGCTCGCGCTCGGCCTGAACATCGTGGTCGGCTTCGCCGGGCTGCTCGACCTCGGCTATATCGCCTTCTACGCCGTGGGCGCGTACTGCTACGCGCTGCTCGCCTCGCCGCATTTCGACATCCATCTGCCGGCGTGGACGCTGCTGCCCATCGGAGCGGTGATGGCGGCGATTTTCGGCGTGCTGCTCGGCGCGCCCGTGCTGCGGCTGCGCGGCGACTATCTCGCCATCGTCACGCTCGGCTTCGGCGAGATCATCCGCATCTTCCTCAACAACCTCAACGCGCCGGTCAACATCACCAACGGTCCGCAGGGGATTTCGCGCATCGACCCGCTCGCCTTCGGCGAGTTCTCGCTCGCGAAGTCGCAGACGCTGTTCGGCATCACGCTGAGCAGCGCGCATCTGCATTACTACTTCTTCCTCGTCTGCGCGCTGCTGACGATCTTCATCTGCATGCGGCTGGAGGACTCGCGCATCGGCCGCGCCTGGGTGGCGATCCGCGAAGACGAAATCGCCGCCAAGGCCATGGGCATCAACACCCGCAACGTCAAACTGCTCGCCTTCGCCATGGGCGCCACCTTCGGCGGGGTTGCGGGCGGTTTGTTCGCGGGCTTCCAGGCCTTCGTCAGCCCTGAGAGCTTCATCCTCATGGAGTCGATCGTGGTGCTGTGCGCGGTGGTGCTGGGCGGCATGGGCAACATCCCCGGCGTCGTCCTCGGCGGCATCATCCTCGCCACGCTGCCGGAGTTCCTGCGCTACACCATCATGCCGGCGCAGCAGTATCTGTTCGGCAAGCAGATCGTCGATCCGGAAGTGCTGCGCACCCTGCTGTTCGGCTCGGCGCTGGTGCTGGTAATGCTGTTCCGGCCGGCCGGGCTGTGGCCCTCGCAGGTGCGCAAGCGGGAGCTGACGCAATGACGGTGCTGCTGGAAGCCCGCAACATCGACAAGCGTTTCGGCGGCCTGCAGGCGCTGACCGACGTCTCGCTGTCGATGGCGCGGGGGCAGATCTACGGCCTCATCGGTCCGAACGGCGCCGGCAAGACCACCTTCTTCAACTGCCTCACCGGCCTCTACCGTCCCGACGGCGGCATGTTCGTGTTCGACGGCGAGCCGCTGGCCACGCATGCGCCGCACGAAGTCGCCAGGCGCGGCATCGCCCGCACTTTCCAGAACATCCGGCTGTTCGCCAACATGAGCGCGCTGGAGAACGTGATGGTCGGCCGCCACACGCGTACGCGCAGCGGCGTGCTGAGCGCCATCTTCCGCACGCGCCGCATGCGTGCGGAGGAACGTGCCGTTCACGAGCGTGCCTATGCGCTGCTCGAATACGTCGGCCTGGCCGACCGTCAGCACGAGCTGGCGAAGAATCTTTCCTACGGCGATCAGCGGCGGCTGGAAATCGCGCGCGCCCTCGCAACCGAGCCCAAACTGCTGGCACTCGACGAACCGGCCGCCGGCATGAACGCCACCGAGCGTGAGCGTCTGCGCGCTCTGCTGTGCCGCATCCGCGACGACGGCGTCAGCCTGCTCCTGATCGAACACGATGTGGCGCTGGTGATGGGACTTTGCGACCGCGTCGCGGTGCTCGATTACGGCAGGAAGATCGCCGAAGGCTCGCCGGCCGAAGTGCAGCGCGATCCGGCCGTCATCGAAGCCTATCTGGGCGGGACGATCGCATGAGCGAATTGCTGCTACGCGTCCAGGGCCTGCGCGTGGCCTACGGCGGCATCCAGGCGGTGAAAGGCATCGATCTGGAGGTGTACCGGGGCGAACTCGTCGCGCTCATCGGCGCCAACGGCGCCGGCAAGACCACGACCTTGAAGGCCCTGATGCGCATGCTGCCCTGGGCGGGCGGCACGGTGCATTACCAGGGACTCGATCTGGCCCGTCTGGCGCCGCACGAGCTGGTGAAGCACGGCCTGGCGCTGGTGCCGGAGGGCCGCGGCGTGTTCGCACGGCTCACCGTCGAAGAGAACCTGGAGATGGGCGCGTTCAACCGGCTGCGCGATCCGGCGGTCGCCGAGGACATGGCGCGGATGTACGAGCTCTTCCCGCGCCTGAAGGAACGGCGCAAACAGCTCGCGGGCACGCTCTCCGGCGGCGAGCAGCAGATGCTCGCGCTCTCCCGCGCGCTGATGTGCCGTCCGCAACTGCTGCTGCTCGACGAGCCGAGCATGGGCCTTGCGCCGATGGTCGTGCAGCGCATCTTCGAAGTCATCCACGCCATCAACCAGGCCGGCACGACCATCCTGCTGGTCGAGCAGAACGCCAAGCTGGCGCTGCAACTCGCCGCGCGCGCCTATGTGATGGAGAGCGGCCTCATCACGCTGTCGGGCGCGGCGCAGACGCTCGCCAACGATCCCAAGGTGCGCGCGGCCTATCTCGGCGAGAGCGCCGCCGGCTGAATCAGCCGATGTGCTGGCCCTTGGCCAGATCGGCGGCGGTGAGGAAGGCGTCGGCGTAGAACTCCTCCAGCGGCAGGCCGCGCTCGTGATGGAAGTCGTGGCGCGCCGCTTCGACCATGACCGGCGCGCCGCAGGCGTAGACCTGGTAGCCGGAGAGGTCGGCGTGGTCTTCCATCACCGCGCGATGGACGAAACCCGTGCGGCCCTGCCAGTTGTCCTCCGGCAGCGCGTCGGACACGATCGGCACGAAGCGGAAGTTCGGATGCGTCGCGGCCCATTGCTCGGCCAGCGCCGCCATGTAGAGATCCTTGGGCCGGCGGCCGCCCCAGTACAGCACCATGTCGCGCTGTACGCCTTCTCTGAACGCCGCTTCGAGAATCGACTTGATGGGCGCGAAGCCCGTGCCGCTGGCGACGAAGATCACCGGCTTGTCGCTGTCCTCGCGTAGGAAGAAGGAACCCAGCGGCCCTTCGAAGCGCAGGATCTCGCGTTCCTTCATGGTGTTGAAGACGTAGTCGGTGAAACTGCCGCCCGGCACGTGACGGATGTGCAGCTCCAGGGTGGCGTCGTCGTGCGGTGCGTTGGCCATGGAGAAGCTCCTGCGCGAGCCGTCCCTGAGGATGAACTCGATGTACTGGCCGGGCAGGAACTGCAGCCGCTCGTTCGCGGGCAGGGCGAGATGCAGGACGATGACGTCGTCGGTTATCCGGTCGATCTTCTGTACCCGGCAGGGCAGCTTGCGGACCGGGATATCCTTCACCGCCCCGATTTCGCGGCATTCGATCACCAGATCGCTGCGCGGACGGGCGACGCAGAAGAGCGCGAAGCCGGCTGCCCGTTCCTCGTCGGAGAGCGCGCTGTTCTGGTAGGTGCCGTATTCGACCTCGCCGGCGAGAATCTTGCCCTTGCAGGAACCGCAGGCGCCGTTGCGGCAGCCGTAGGGCAGATGGAAACCGTCGTCGAGCGCGGCGTGCAGGACGGTTTCGTCTTCCTCGACCGTGAAGCTGTTGCCGCTGGGCTGGATCGTGACGCGATAGCTCATCTTGTAGTGTGGGCGCGGGCGGCCGGATGCCGCCGCATTGCCTAGAATTGCGAAATGGAACGATTGCTGATCGTGGGTTGCGGCGACATCGCGCGCCGCGCGTTGCCGCGGCTGAAGGCGCGTTACGCCGTTACCGCGCTGGTACGCGACCCGGACGATGCCGCGGCCTTGCGTGCGCGCGGGATCGACACGTTCGTGGCCGACCTCGACCGGCCGGCGACGCTGTCGCAACTCGCAGGGCCGGTGCATCATCTGCTGCATCTGGCACCGCCCGACGATGGCGGCGACGAGGACCGGCGCACGCGCGGTCTCGTTGCCGTCCTGACGGCCAAGGGCATGTTACCACGCAGGGTGGTGTATATCAGCACCAGCGGCGTCTACGGCGATTGCGGCGGCGCGCGGGTGGACGAAACGCGCGCGCCGAATCCGCAAAGCGCGCGTGCCCGGCGTCGGCTCGATGCCGAACGCGTGTTGCGGGCGTGGCAGCCGGGCACGGTGATCCTGCGGGTACCGGGAATCTATGCCGCCGACCGTCTGCCGCTCGCGCGGCTGCGCCAGGGCATTCCGGTGTTGCGCGAGGAGGACGATGTCTATACCAACCATATCCATGCCGAGGACCTTGCCGCCGCGCTGCTCGCCGCCCTCGAGCGCGCGCCCGAGGGCGGGCTCTACAATGTCAGCGACGACACGGAAATGAAGATGGGCGAGTGGTTCGACTTCGTCGCCGACCGCCACGGCCTGCCGCGCCCGCCGCGGGTTTCTCGCGCTGAGGCGGCGGACGTGATTCCGCCGGCGCTGCTGTCGTTCATGTCGGAATCGCGGCGCCTGTCGAATGCCCGTTTGAAGCGCGAACTCGGTTTCCGTCTGCGCTATCCCACGGTACGCGAGGGCGTGCCCGTTGCCATCGAGGGGACAAGATGACGCCGTCCACATTGCTGGTGATTTCCAATCTGCCCGACCGCGCCACCGCCGAGACGCTCGCCGCCGCGCTGGTGCAGCGTCAGGCCGCGGCTTGCGTGAACATCATGGCGCCGTGCATGTCCGTATACCGCTGGAAAGGCGCGGTGGAGCAAAGCGAGGAAGTGCCGGTGCTCATCAAGACCGCCGCCGACCGCTACGCCCTCGTCGAGCGCATCGTGCGCGAGCTGCATCCCTACGAGGTGCCGGAACTCATCGCGCTGCCGATCGAGCGCGGTCTCGCGGCCTATCTCGACTGGGTCGTGGCCGAGACGCGCGCCGAGAATTGAAGGAGCGCCGATGCGAACGCGGCTTTGGCGATGGGTCGTTTTGCTGTGTGTGCTGGCTGCCGGCGCGCAGGCGCAGGAGCAGGAGCCGCTCGAACCCGACCGGGCTTTCCGGTTGAGCGTGCGCATGGCGGCGCCGGATGTCCTGGAAGTGCGCTACCGCATCGCCGAGGGCTATTACATGTACCGCGACAAGTTCGCGTTCGAGGTGCAGCCCGGGACGCTGCGGCTGGGCGAAGCGTCGTTTCCGCCCGGGCAGGTCAAGGAGGACCCCTTTTTCGGCAGGACGGAAATCTATAGCGGCGAGCTCAGCATCCGTATTCCCGTGAGCGGCCATGCCGAGCGCGGGCAACTGGTCGTCACGTCGCAGGGTTGCGCCGACATCATCGGCATCTGCTATCCGCCCCACAAACAGGTGCGCGAGTTCAAGCCCGTCACTGGCGCTCGCGGGCGCTGACGGGACGAGGAGCGCGCGTCCGTAGATGCGCCGACCCGATCAGGACCGGCGCACTTCGAGCACGATCTTGCCGATGTGCGCGGAGGATTCCATCAGTTCGTGCGCCGCAACCACTTCCCGCAGCGGAAACACCTCGTGGATGAGGGTGCGCAGCTTGCCCGCCTCGAACAGCGGCCAGACGTTGCGCCGCAGCGCCTCGGCGATCGCCGCTTTCTGTTCCACATTGCGTCCGCGCATGGTGGAGCCGGTGATGGTCAGGCGCCGGATCATCACGTACATGGCGTCAAAGTCCGGGATCTTGCTGCCCTGGATGAAAGCGATGAGCAGCAGCCGGCCGTCGACGGCGAGCGAGCGCACGTTCTTCATGAAGTAGTCGCCGCCCACCATGTCGAGGATCACGTCGACGCCGCGCTTGTCGGTCGCTTGCCGGACGGCCTTATACCAGTCCTCGGCCCGGTAGTCGTAGACGAAATCGGCGCCCAATTCTCGGCACGCCGCCGCTTTGCGGGCATTGCCGACGGTGGTGTAGACCGTGGCGCCGTGCAGCTTGGCGAGCTGGATGGCCGCCACGCCGATGCCGCTGGAGCCGCCATGCACCAGAAAGTGTTCGCCCGGCTGCAGGCGGGCGCAATCGAAGACATTGGCCCAGACGGTGAAATAGGTTTCCGGCAGCGACGCCGCTTCGAGCAGCGACAAGCCGCGCGGGATCGGCAGACAATGCCCGGCCGGCACCGCGCAGTATTCCGCGTAACCGCCGCCGGGGGTGAGCGCGCACACGAAGTCGCCCACCTGCCATTGCGTGACATCGTCCGCGCAGGCGACGATGCGCCCGGAGACTTCCAGGCCGAGGACGGGCGAAGCGCCCGGCGGCGGCGGATAGAGTCCGGCCCGTTGATAGAGCTCGGGACGGTTGACGCCGGCGTAATGGACTTCGATCAGGACGTGGCCGGGTTTGAGCGCGGGCAGCGGTCCTTCGACTACGCGCATCACGCTGGCCGGGCCGCCGGCTCCATGGTCGACGTATAGCATTGCGTGTCGTGCTAGAGCGAGCGCGCATGGTAGCGCACGCGAACCGGCGATTCGCCCGAGCCGCCATAACGATTTTTTAATGCCGCATCAGGTATTCATGTCGAAGGTGCGCAAACCGGACGCATTGCGAATGCGCGCGCTTTATCTCGCCATGGCGCTTTCCCTGGCGCTGCATGCCCTGGCGATATTCGGCACGCCGCCCTTCGATTTCTCGCGCGAGCGGAAAGAATCGCTGCAGCCGCTCGAGCTCGAGCTGGTCCGCTTGCCGCAGCCCGTCGTACGCCAAGCACCCCAAACGCCCGCGCCGCGTGCGAAACCCAGGCCCCGCGTGGAAAAGAACTCCCCGCCCGCGGCGGCGCCACCGGTGGAGCGCGATCTCGAAACGGTGGAGTCGCCGCCCCCGCCCGATGTCGAGGTGACGGAGGCCGCGCCGCCATCCGACGCCGAACCGGTCGAGCGGGAGGTGCAGCGCGAAACGACCGTCGCACCGTCGTTGCCGGAATATCCGCTGCGCGCGGCCAGACTGGTGTTCGATGTCTATTACGGCGAAGCGCGCACGCTGGTGGGCGAGATTGTCCAAACCTGGGAACTGGAGGGCGATCGCTACGCCATCACCTCCACGGCCGAGCCGGTCGGCCTGGCATCGCTGTTCAGAGGCGGCTATGTGCAGCGTTCGGAGGGGCGCTTGGGCCCTGCCGGTTTCGTGCCCGAGCGCTACAGCGTGCGTGAAGGCGGGCGCGAAGAACAGGCGGTGTTCGACTGGGAGGCGGGCACGCTGCGTCTCGAACGGCGCGGCCGCCGTACCGAAGTACCGCTGCAACCCGGCACGCAGGACCCGCTTTCCGCCGTGCATCAGTTGCAGTTCCACCAGCCGCTGCCCCCGGGTGTGATCATGCACATCGCCACCACCCGCAGGGTCGAGCAGATGCTGTTCATGAACATGGGCGCGGACGCGGTCGAAGCCGGGGAGGAGACCGTCGTCGCCTACCACGTCAAACGCCAGAACCTGGACGGCGACATCACCGAGGTCTGGCTGGACCCGGCCCGGCATCTGTTGCCCGTGCAGGTCTACAACCTCAACCGCAACGGGCACGCGCTGTGGCAGGTCTTGCGCGCGGCTGCCGTCACGCGCCTGCGCGATGCGCCTTCGCCTTGATCAGCCGCGCTGCGTTTTCAGCGCCCGCGCCGCGTCGAGCGCAAAGTAGGTGAGGATGCCGTCGGCGCCGGCGCGTTTGAAGGCGAGCAGGGCTTCCAGCATGCAGCGCTGTTCGTCGAGCCAGCCGTTTTGCGCCGCCGCCTTGAGCATCGCGTACTCGCCGCTGACCTGGTACGCGTAGGTCGGGGCGAGAAAAGTGTCTTTGACGCGACGGACCACATCGAGGTACGGCATGCCCGGCTTCACCATGACCATGTCCGCGCCTTCCTGCAGATCCAGACCCACTTCCCACAGCGCTTCGTCGCTGTTGCCCGGGTCCATCTGGTAGCTCGCCTTGCTGCCCTTGCCCAGGTTGGCCGCGGAGCCGACGGCGTCGCGGAAAGGGCCGTAGAACGACGACGCATATTTGGCCGCGTAGGCCATGATGCGGGTGTGGATGTGCCCCGCCCCGTCCAGTGCCTGCCGGATGGCGCCGATGCGGCCGTCCATCATATCGGAGGGCGCCACGATGTCCACGCCGGCTTCGGCTTGAGTAAGCGCCTGCTTACATAGCACCGCGATGGTTTCATCGTTGACGATGTAGCCCGTTTCGTCGACCAGACCGTCCTGGCCGTGGCTGGTGTAGGGGTCCAGGGCCACGTCGGTCATGATGCCCAGTTCCGGAAAAGCCTTCTTCAGTGCGCGCACGACGCGGGGCACCAAGCCTTCCGGATTCGTGGCCTCCGCGCCGTCGGGTGTCTT
>QGUL01000061.1 GCA_003242425.1 Pseudomonadota bacterium
CGGGCGGGCTATTTCCCCACTTGTGAACGCGAAGTGGGGGGGAAGTGCGCGGTTATCACAAGCCGATCATGATCGCCGGCGGCGTGGGCAACATCCGCGCCATGCACGCGACCAAGGCGCCGGTGCCCGCCGGAGCGCTGCTGGTGCAACTGGGCGGCCCCGGCATGCTGATCGGCATGGGCGGCGGCGCGGCTTCGTCGATGGACGCGGGCGTCAATACCGCCGACCTGGATTTCGATTCGGTGCAGCGCGGCAACGCGGAAATGGAACGACGTTGCCAGGAAGTGCTGGACCGCTGCATCGCGCTCGGCGAGCGCAACCCGATCCTGTCGATCCACGACGTGGGCGCGGGCGGGCTCTCCAACGCGCTGCCCGAGCTCGTGCACAACAGCGGACGCGGCGCGCGCTTCGAACTGCGCAACGTGCCGAGCGAAGAGCCCGGCATGTCGCCGCGCGAGATCTGGTGCAACGAAGCGCAGGAGCGTTACGTCCTCGCCATCGCGCCGGAATCGCTGGAGTTGTTCAAGTCGATCTGCGAACGCGAGCGCTGCCCCTTCGCGGTGCTGGGCACGGCGACCGAGGAGACGCGGCTCACGGTCAACGACAGCCACTTCGGCAACAAGCCGGTGGACATGGAGCTCGCTGCGCTGCTCGGCAAGCCGCCGCGCATGGAACGCAACGTCAACCGCATCCATGTCGGCACCGCGCCCGTGTCCACCTGGGGCATCGAGCTGCGCGAGGCCTGTTACCGCGTGCTGCGTGCGCCCACGGTGGCGAACAAGACTTTCCTCATCACCATCGGCGACCGCACGGTGGGCGGTCTGACCGCGCGCGACCAGATGGTCGGCCCGTGGCAGGTGCCGGTGGCCGACTGCGCCGTGACGCTGATGGACTACCACGGCTTCGCCGGCGAGGCGATGGCGATGGGCGAGCGCACGCCGATCGCGGTGATCGACGCGCCCGCTTCCGGCCGCATGGCGGTGGGCGAGGCGCTGACCAACATCGCCGCCGCGGCGATCGGCGACATCGGCAAGGTCAAGCTTTCGGCCAACTGGATGGCGGCGGCCGGTTATCGCGGCGAAGACGCGGCGCTCTACGACACCGTGCGCGCCGTGGCGCTCGAGCTCTGTCCCAAGCTCGGCATCTCCATCCCGGTGGGCAAGGATTCGCTGTCGATGCGCACCACCTGGCAGGAGAACGGCCAGAAGAAGGAAGTCGTGGCGCCCCTGTCGCTCATCGTCTCGGCTTTCGCGCCCTGCGAGGACGTGCGGCGCACCCTCACGCCGCAACTGCGCACCGACGTCGGCGACACCGAACTCGTGGTGCTGGACCTGGGCAACGGCCGCAACCGCCTCGGCGGTTCGCAGTTCGCGCAGGTGTACGGCATGATCGGGGACACGCCGCCCGACGTGGACGATCCCGCGCTGCTGAAGCGCTTCTTCACCGTCATCCAGAGCCTGAACGACGCGGGCCTGCTGCTCGCCTATCACGACCGTTCCGACGGCGGTCTATTCGTGACGCTGTGCGAGATGATGTTCGCCGGCCATTGCGGCATCACGGTGAACCTCGACGTGCTGTCCTACGACCCGCTCGCGCACGACGTGGAAGGCAACGAGCGCAATCCGGAGCTGATGCAGGGCCGCGACATGGAACGCGTCATGGCGGCGCTGTTCGCCGAGGAACTGGGCGCGGTCATCCAGATCCGCTCGAAGGATCGCCAGCGCGTGCTGCAGCGCCTGGCCGACGCGCAGTTGTACGGCATCGTCATCGGCGCGCCGAACAACCGCGACGAGCTGCGTCTGGTGCGCAACGCCAAGCCGATCATGGTGGAGCGGCGCGTCGATCTGCAGCGCGCCTGGTCGGAAGTGACCTATCAGATGCAGAAGCTGCGCGACAACCCGGTGTGCGCGCAGCAGGAATTCGACCGCATCCTCGACGCCGAGGACCCGGGCCTGTCCATCACGCTGACCTACGCTCCGTCCGCGGATATCGCCGCGCCCTACGTCAAGCGCGGCGCGCGGCCGCAGGTGGCGATCCTGCGCGAGCAGGGCGTGAACGGCCAGAACGAAATGGCGGCGGCCTTCGAGCGTGCCGGTTTCCAGCCGGTCGACGTGCACATGAGCGACATCATCGCCGGCCGCGTGTCGCTGGCGCCTTTCCGCGGCTTCGCGGCCTGCGGCGGTTTTTCCTACGGCGACGTGCTGGGCGCGGGCGAGGGCTGGGCGAAGTCGATCCTGTTCAATCCGCGCGCGCGCGACGAGTTCGCCGCCTTCTTCCAGCGCAGCGACACCTTCGCCCTGGGCGTGTGCAACGGCTGTCAGATGATGGCCAACCTCACCGAGCTCATCCCGGGCACGCAGGACTGGCCGAAATTCGTGCGCAACAAGTCGGAGCAGTTCGAGGCGCGCATGGTCATGGTGGAAGTGCTGCAGAGCCCCTCGATCTTCTTCGCCGGCATGGCGGGCAGCCGCATGCCCATCGCGGTGGCGCACGGCGAGGGCTACGCGAAGTTCCGCGACGCGAACGCGGCGGCGCGGGTGCCTGTGGCGCTGCGCTATGTGGACAACCGCGGCAATCCCACCGAGGTGTATCCGCTCAACCCGAACGGCTCGCCCGGCGGCATCACCGGCGTCACCACGCCGGACGGCCGCTTCACCGCGCTGATGCCGCATCCGGAGCGGGTGTTCCGCACCGTTACCATGTCCTGGCATCCGGACGGCTGGGACGACGACAGTCCCTGGATTCGGATGTTCCGCAACGCCCGCGTCTGGGTGGGCTGACCGTAAAACGCCGCGGAAGCGGCGTTTTTCATTTGTTTACTGTCCTGCGCGCGGATTCGCGGCATGCTGGACGGTCCCATCATCGGCCGCACGCGCGGGCGGCGCAGGGCGCCGGGCGAGCCGCGGCGATCGCGGCCGTGCTCATGGAGCAGCGCCATGAAACCCGTCGATCCCCAAGCCGCGCGCGTCCTGCTCAGCGCCTCCGATTCCCTCCTGCAGCCTGCCGAGCTGTTCGACGAATGGCATGCGCGTTTCCATCATCTCAAGCGCGCGCACTACCGCGCCGCGTGGTGGTACGAACGGCGCGCGCGGCTGTTTGCCCGCGCCACCACCGTCCTGGCGGTGATCGCCGTGCCGCTCGCCTTCATGGCGACGATGCTCGGCGCGCAGACGCCGCTCGCCTGGGGCGTGCTCGCCGCCGTGGTGGCCGCGTTCGCCGCGATCCTCGCCAGCCTGCAGATCCTCGACCGCGATGCCGAGCGCGCCGAACGTCATCGCGCCGCCGGCTGCACCTACGCCAAGCTGGAAGGCGATGTGGAGGAGCTGTGCGCTTTCATGCCGGCCGACCGCGCCGTGCTGCACGCCCACGCCCAGGCTTTACTGCACGAGTGGCAGCGCCTGACCGGCAGCAGCCCGGTCATTCCCGAACCGATCTTCCGGGCGGTGGAAAGGGAGATCGAGCGCCGGCCGGTACTGCGCACGGGCGACGATGCGGAGCTGCGTTACGAGGAGGCCGGGCCGGATTACCGCCGCGCCGCCGCAGCGGCGGACGCAGCCGCCGCTGCGCTGAACTGAGCGCGGCCGCAGACGAAAACGCCCGGGCGGAGCCGGGCGTTTCGTGTCACGTGCTGACGCGGCTTTATTCGATCTTGGCCTTCGCCCACAGATCGCGCAGGTGCTGTTCCAGCGCCTGGTTCTGCAGCCGTTGCGTGAGACCGGGTTTCACTTCCTCGAGGCTGGGGAATTTGGCCGGCCGCGTGTCCTCCAGCTTGATGACGTGCCAGCCGAACTGGGTCTGCACCGGATCCTTGGTGTACTCGCCCTTGTTCAGCTTCGCCAGCGCCTGGCCGAAGGGCTCCACATAGGCGCTGGCGGAGTTCCAATCCAGATCGCCGCCGCGCGCGCTCGAACCCGGGTCCTTGGACTTGGAGGCGAGCTCCTCGAACTTCGCGCCCTTGTCGAGCTGGGCGATGATCTCGCGCGCTTCGGCCTCCGAGCCCACCAGGATGTGGCGAGCCTTGTACTCGGTGTCGCCCATCTGCTTCTTGATGCGTTCGTACTCGGCCTTGAGCTGCGCCTCGGTGATCGGATTGCGGCGCTGGAAATCCTCGCGATAGGCGTTGAACAGCACGTTCTGGCGCGCGAAGTCGATTTGCGCCTGGACTTCCGGATTCTTGGTCAGGCCGCGCTTCTTCGCCTCCTGCTCGATGATTTCGCGCATGATGAGTTCGCGCGTGACCGCGGTACGCAGTTCGGGCGAGCTGGGCTGGCCCTGTGCTTCCTGCGCCTTGAGGATCATGTCGACCCGCGCCTTGGGGATGGCGACGCCGTTGACGGTGGCGGCCTTGCCGCTGTTGCCGTCCTTGGCCGTCTGCGCCAGGGCGACGACGGACACGCTCGGCACCGCGAGTGCGAGCAGGGTTGCGATCAGCAAGCCGGGTTTGGCTGAAGACATAGAGTTCCTTTCTGTTTGCAAAGGGGCTGCTTAGGTTTCCTCCGGCGCCAGCGCGCGAATGGCGAGGGCGTGGATCTCGCGTTGCATCATGGGCCCCAGCGCCTCGTAGATCATGCGGTGCCGGGCCACCGTGCTGCGGCCGCTGAAAGCCGCCGAGACGATGGTCAGGCGGTAGTGCCCGCCGCCGCGCTTCGCGCCTTCGTGTCCGGCATGCAGTGCGCTCTCGTCCCGCAGTTCCAACCGCAGGGGCGACAGGCTACTCAACCTTTCTTCGATCTGCCGTGCCGTTTCACTCATCCGCGCTTGTCTTCCACATACTTGGACAGCATCAGCGCCTGGACGACCACGAACACGAGCATCAGACCGACGCCGCCGAAGAGCTTGAAATTGACCCAGGTGTCGGTCGAGTAGGTGTAGGCCACGTACAGGTTGGCCAGACCCATGAACAGGAAAAAGCCGATCCAGCTCCAGTTCAGCCGCGTCCAGGCGGCCTCGGGCAATTCGATCTGCTTCGACATCAGCGTGCGGATCAGGTTCTTGTCGAACAGCAGCGTGCTGCCCGCCAGCACCACGCCGAACAGCCAGTACAGCACCGTGGGCTTCCACTTGATGAAGGTCTCGTTGTGCAGCCAGATGGTGGCGCCGCCGAAGACCACGATGATGACGAGGCTCACCCACAGCATCGGATCGACCTTGCGGCCGCGCACGAGCAGCCAGCCGATCTGCACGACGCTCGCCGCGATGGCCACACCGGTCGCAACGAAGATGTCGTACAGCTTGTAGGCGACGAAAAACAGCAGGACCGGAAACAGGTCGAAAAGGAATTTCATGGCGGCGCATTATCCCACAGCCCCGCAATCCCGGCTGGCGGACGCCGGGCCGGCTGCGCCGAAACCGCGGAATTAATGCGGTTTTGACGCGCTGCAACGCCGACTGTCCGGCAGCCGCTGAGGTATGCTGCTAGCCATTGACCTTTTGGGGGGAGGTCACTGAATGTTGCTCGGGGGCATTCGCCGGCTGTCCGGCCTGGCCAGCCGCTGCACGCAGCTCGTGCTGCGTTTCGTGCAGCGGATGGACGTTTACGCCGGCGGCTTCGCGCTGGCTGTCGGGCTGTACGCCGGCATGGCGTGGCTCGGCGGCATGCCCCGGCTCGTCGACGTGCTGCCCGGCGCGCCGTTGCAACTGGGCGGCGCACTGGGGTTGATGCTCGCCGGCGCGGCGCTGCTCTGGCGCCGCGCGCGTCTGCCCGCGCCCTCGGCCGTGCGTCAGGGACTCGGACTGGTCCTGATGCTCTACGGCCTCTCGATCCAGGCCCAGACCGTATTCGATTTTCACTCGCCCTTCGACTTCCAGGCGCTGCACCTGGGCTCGGGCAGCGTGAAGATGGGCGACGGCCTGATGTCCGGGCGCATGCCCTTTGCCCTGGGGCTGGGTTTCACGCTTGTCGGCATGGCGCTGCTGCTGCTCGAACGCCATGCCCATCGACGTTTCCTCACGCTGGTCGAACTGGTCGCGATCGCGCCGGGCGTCGTCGGCGCTCTCGCGCTCATGGACCATCTGACGGCCTACGACGACGCTTATGTCCATGTCTACACCCGCGATGCGCCGATGGGGATTCTGGCGGGGCTCACACTGGTCGCCATTGCGGCCGGCCTGTGGGCGGCCGCGGCCGACCGGCGCGCCCAGGCGCTGAAACACGACGAAGCCGAGGACCAGCGCATCGTGCGTGCCGCGGCCTTCGTCATGATCCCGGTGATCGTGCTGGCGGGCTTCGGCGGGTTCAACGCCTCGCGCAATCTGGTCGAGCGGACCATGCGCGAGTCGCTGACGGCGACGCTGCATCAGAACGCGCAGTTCATCCAGTCCCTGTTCGACGAACACCTCGTGCGCGTGGCGCGGATCGTCGTGCGGCCCGAAGTTGTCGAGCTGGTCGATGGTGCGGCGCGCGCGAAGGCCGGCGCGGCGCACCGGGCGGCCCTCGAACGGGAAGTGCGCGCCCTGCTCGACATGGGCTTTACGGCGGTGCGCTTCGAGTCGGCCGCCGGGGCGGTGCTCGCCGAGGACGGCGTGCCCGCGCTGCCCACCGGTTTCAAGACCGAAGTGCACCGTTCGCCGCCGGCGCAATTGTTCTGGGCGAACGGGTTCCGCCTGCGTACGCGCGCGCCCATCATGCGCGGGGAGAGGACGCTGGGCGTGCTCCAGGTCGAGCAGAGCCTGCCGGCGCTCACGGCGCTGGCGATGGGGCTGGACGCGACCGACGAGAGCAGCGAAATCCTGATCGCCTACCGGCAGGGCGACGCGTTGTACAACTTTCCTTCGCGTTTCTCCCACACGCCGCGCGTGGAGCCGGCCTCCGCCCAGCGTCTCGCGGTGTATCACGCCACCACCGGCCGCACCGGTTTGCTGAAGACGCGCGACTACCGCGACAAGGAAGTGGTCGCGGCCTTCACCGCGATCGGGGATACCGATCTCGGCCTGGTCGTGAAGATCGACGTGGAGGAGTTGTACGCGCCCATCGCCAGGCAGTTCCGGCTCTGGCTGATCCTGCTCGCGGCCGGCGTGGCGGCGGCGCTGTTCATCCTCTACATGCTCGTGCGGCCGCTCGCCCAGCGGCTGATGCGTTCGGAAGAGAAGGCGCGCTGGAGCAGCGAGCTCGCGCGCGCCCAGGCGGAGGCGCTGCAGCACAGCGAAGCGCGCGTGCGCGCCATCCTCGACAGCACTGCGGAAGCGGTGCTCACGCTGGGCCACGACCGCAACGTCCTCTCCATCAATCCGGCGGTGGAGCGCATCTTCGGCTACAGGGCGGAGCGCCTGATCGGCATGCCGCTCGGCGCGCTGGTCCACACCGACGGCGACCCCTTCAGCGACGGCGTCGGCAAACCGCTCGTCGGCCGCGCCTTTCGCGCCGACGGCAAGGCGATCGAGGTGGAGATGATCATCGATCGCGTCAACGCCGGCGACCAGGCGGCATGGGTGGTGGTGGCGCGCGACATCAGCGAACGCCGCGAGCAGGAGCGCATGCTGCGCGAAACGCATGCGCGCCTCGAACGCGGCCTCGCTTCGCTCGCGCAGCGCAACGAGGAGATGGCGACGCTGGTGCGTATGAGCCGCGTCCTGCAGCGCTGCGCCAACGAAACCGAGGTCTACAAGGCGGTGAAGCAATTCGGCACGCTGCTGTTCCGCGGCGAAGCGGGTTCGCTCTATCTGCAGACCGAGCACGGCCTGCAGGAGAAAGCCGCTTGGCACGGCGGCGTGCCGCTCGGCGAGAAGGAGCACACCTGTGCCGATCGCGTGGTGCGTCCGGTCGCGGAAGGGGGCTGCAACGTGCGCGACGGTCTGGTCTGCCGGCTGCTGAGCGATCCCTACGACCGGCGCTACGTCACCCTTTGCATCCCGGTGACGGCGCACGAACGGGTGCTCGGCGTGCTGCTCGTCCGTTCGGAGAGCAGCCCCGATCACGAGATCGTCGAAGCCCGCCGCCACCTCGCCATCGTCGTCGCCGAACACATCGGCCTTGCGATCGACGATCTGCAATTGCGCGAGAAGCTGCGCAACGAATCGTTGCGCGATCCGCTCACCGGGCTCTACAACCGGCGCTACCTGGAAGAAGCCTATACCCAGGCCGGCGCGACCGCGCAACGCCAGCGCGGCTCGCTGGTGGTGATGCTGATCGACATGGACCACTTCAAGCAGCTCAACGCCACCCTGGGGCACAAAGCGGGCGAAACGGGGCTGCGGGCCGTGGGCGCGGTGTGGCAGGGTTGGTGGGGCAAAGGCAACACGCCCTCCGGGTCCGGCGAGGGGGAGTG
>QGUL01000062.1 GCA_003242425.1 Pseudomonadota bacterium
TGGATTTCGGGCCGGGGGATGGGGGTCAGGGTGCGAGTCCGGGGGGGGGGAAGCGCGCCCCGCCGAAGACCGCGCGCACGAGATCAAGGCCGTTTGCGTGGTGCACAACGAGACCTCGACCGGAGTCACGAGCCGCATCCCGCTCATCCGCAAAGCCATCGACCGTGCCAACCATCCGGCGCTGTTCATGGTCGACACCATTTCCTCGCTCGCGTCCATCGACTATCGCCAGGACGAGTGGGGCGTGGACGTGACGGTGGCCGGCTCGCAGAAGGGCCTGATGCTGCCGCCGGGACTCAGCTTCAACGGCTTCAGCGACAAGGCGCTCGCGGCGTCGAAGCAATCGAAGATGCCCAAGTCCTATTGGAACTGGGAAGACATGCTTGGTCCCAACAAGCAGGGTTTCTTCCCCTATACGCCGGCGACCAATCTGCTCTACGGCCTGCGTGAATCGATCGCCATGCTGCACGAGGAAGGCCTGGAGAACGTCTTCAAGCGCCACGACCGATTCGCCGAGGCGACGCGCCGCGCGGTGCGCGCCTGGGGCCTCGAAGTGCTCTGTCTGGAGCCGTCGGAATACAGCAGCTCGCTCACCGCGGTGCTCATGCCGGAGGGATACGACGAAGCCGCGTTGCGCGAGGTGATCCTGGAGCATTTCAACATGTCGCTCGGCCAGGGCCTCGGCAAGGTGAAAGGCAAGGTGTTCCGCATCGGCCATCTGGGCGATTTCAACGACCTCATGCTGTGCGGCACGTTGTGCGGCATCGAGATGGGGCTCGAGCTCGCCGGGGTGCCGCACAAGAAAGGCGGCGTCGATGCGGCCATGGCTTATTTGAGCGGCGCTGAAACCAGCCGCGTGCAGGAGATCCAAAAGGCCGAACGCGTCGCCTGAGAGAGGAGCGGGCGGCGCGGTGCCGGTTGAAGTATCGATGAATCGGAAGAGCAAGAAGATGCAATGAAAGACTGATCCCGAGACAACTTATTGCCACTGAGGAGGAGGCCCCCATGAAAGCGCTTAGGCATAAAGCGTTCGCCGTTGCAGCCCTGCTTGCCGGTTTCGTCTTCGCCGCGCCCCCAGCCGTGCAAGCACAGACAGAACTCAAATTCGGGCACGTGGGGTCTCCCGGATCGCTGTTCGCGGTGTCGTCCGAGGAATTCGCCCGGCGCGTCAACGAGAAACTCGCCGGCCGCTACAAGGTCGTGGTGTACGGATCGAGCCAGCTCGGCGACGACACCGAGATGCTGCAGAAGATCAAGGCCGGCACCATCGACTTCGCCCTGCCTTCGACCGTGATGTCCTCCGTGGTGCCGGGCTTCGGCCTGTTCGAGATGCCTTACCTCGTCAAGGATCGCGAACACATGAAGCGCATCGAGAAGGAGGTCGGTTGGGCGGTCCTTGCGCCCCAGGGCGGGAAGCCGGGTTACAATGTCCTCGCCGTGTGGGAGAACGGTTTCCGGCACATCCCCAACAAGAAACGGCCGATCAAGACTCCCGAGGATCTCAAGGGCATCAAGCTGCGCGTGCCGCAGGGCGAATGGCGCGTGAAGATGTTCCAGCTCTACGGTGCCAACCCCTCCGCCATGGGGCTGTCCGAAGTGTTCGCCGCGTTGCAGACCGGCACCATGGACGGACAGGAGAATCCGCTCACGCAGACCTACACCTCCAAATTCCAGGAGGTGCAGAAGTTCCTCTCGCTCACCGGCCACGTCTATACGCCGGCCTATCCCGTCATGTCGCCGCGCAAGTTCAACGCGCTGCCGCCCGACGTGCAGAAAGTGCTCGTCGACACCGCGCGTGAGGTGCAGGCCTTCGTCTACGAGCAGGCGGAGAAGATGGACAACGAGCTGCTCGACAAGATGAAGAGCGCGGGCATGCAGGTGAACGAGGCCGACAAGAACGCGTTCATCGCTGCGAGCAAACCCGCCTACGAAGAGTTCGCGCAGGAGGTCCAGGAAGGCAAGAAGATGATCGACATCGCGTTGCAGCTCGGGCAATAACGATAGCCGACCGCGCACGCACATCAATAAAAAAGAGGAGGAGCCGATGTCGATCGCCGCAGTCAGGCGCGGATTCGAATCGCTGATCACGTTCATCGTGATCGTGCTCATGATCGCGCTCGCCGTCGAAGTGACGGCGGGCGTGGTGTTCAGGATGATCGGCCGGCCGCTGGCCTGGTACGACGAAGTCGCCGCGGTGATGCTCGCCTGGCTCACCTACTACGGCGCCGTGCTCGCCGCACTGAAACGCGCGCACATCGCTTTCCCCGGTATCGTGCAGGCGATGCCCGCGCCCTGGCGGCTGACCATCACGCTTGCCGTGGAGGCTGTGGTCATCGGCTTCTTCCTGCTCATGGCCTGGTACGGCTGGGTGGTGATCGGCATCCTGGGCGAGGAGACGCTCGTCACGGTCGACATCCCGGTGGCGCTGACGCAATCGGTCATTCCCGTCGGTGCGCTGTTGTACGTGGTCGCCGAACTGCTCTGTCTGCCCGATCTCGTGCGTCAGGCGCGCGGCGTCGGTTCGGTCGATATGGCCGAACAAGTTGCCGGGGAGGTATCGCACTGATGGGCCAGGCTGCGCTTCTCCTCTCCATCATCGGTCTGGTGCTGCTCAACATGCCCATCGCGGTCGCGCTCGCGGTCGTGGCGGTCGTGGCCATGGTCGCTGTCGGCGGCGCCGAGGCGTTGCTGAATCTCCCGCTGGTGATGTACAGCGGCAGTACCAGCTTTCCGTTGATCGCCATTCCGCTGTTCATCCTCGCCGGCGCGATCATGAACGCGACCGGCATCTCGCAGCGGCTGATCGCGCTTGCGACGGCCTTGCTGGGCTTCATCCGTGGCGCCCTGTCGATGGTGTCCATCGGTGCCTCGTTGTTCTTCGCCGAGATCTCGGGCTCCGCGGTCGCGGACGTGGCCGCGCTCGGCTCCATCCTCATTCCGGGGATGAAGAAGAAGGGCTATCCGAAGGAGCTGGCCGCGGCGGTGATGTCCTCGGCCGCGACGCTGGCGATCATCATCCCGCCCTCCATTCCGATGATCCTCTACGCGGCGATGGCCGACACCTCGGTCGTGAAGCTCTTCGTCGCGGGCATCGTGCCGGGCGTGATCGGCGGTCTCGCGCTGATGGTCATGGCCTACTGGCTCGCGCTGCGCTACGACCTGCCGGTGGAACAGACTTTCCAGCTCGCCCGTCTCAAGCAGGCGTTCAAGGACGCGGCCTGGGCGCTGCTGCTGCCGCTCATCATCCTGGGCGGTATTTTCGGCGGCGTGGTCACGGCGACCGAAGGCGCGGCGCTCGCCGTGGTCGCAGCGCTGTTCATCGGTCTCGTCATCTATCGCGATCTCGACTGGCCGGCGCTCAAGGGCGCGATCATCGAGGGCGGGGTGCAGACCGCGGTGGTGATGCTCCTGGTCGCCGCCTCCGCGCTGCTCGGCACCTACCTCACCGAGGCGCAGATGCCGCAGAACCTCGCTGCCGCGGTGTCCGAGTTCACCCAGAACAAATGGGTGGTTCTGGCGCTGCTGAACATCTTGTTCCTGCTGCTCGGCATGTTCCTGCATTCGGCCGCGGCGATCATCCTGGTGGTGCCTGTGGTCATGCCGCTGGTGAACGCGGTCGGCATCGATCCCGTGCACTTCGGCATCATCGTTACGCTCAATCTCGGTATCGGGCAGCAGACCCCGCCCGTGGCGAGCGTGCTGACGGTCGCCTGCTCCATCGCCAAGGCCGACATCTGGGAAGTCACGAAGGTGAACGCCTGGTTCATCGCCGTGCTGCTGGCCGTACTGATCCTCGTGACCTACGTGCCCGAGGTGGCGCTGGGTCTGGTGAACCTGTTCTACGACTGATATGAGCGATCCGATCCTCGTCCAACGCGAAGCCGACATCGCCACGGTGGTGCTCAACCGGCCGGAGAAGCTCAACGCGCTCACCAAGTCGATGTGGGCGGCATTGGGCGACGCGATCGAGGCGCTGTCCGCGGATGACGAAGTGCGCTGTATCGTCATCCGCGGCGCCGGCGACCGGGCGTTCTCGCCCGGCAACGACATCGGCGAATTCGAACGCGAGCGTTCGAACGTCGAACAGGCGCGCGCCTACGGCAAAGTGCACCATCGCACATTGCGGGCGCTGTACGAATGCCGTCATCCGATCGTCGCGCTCATCAAGGGCGTCTGCGTGGGCGGCGGGCTGGAGATCGCGACCCTGTGCGACCTGCGCATCTGCGGCACCTCGAGCCGCTTCGGCGTGCCGATCAACCGTCTGGGCCTGGTGGTCGGGCCGGACGAGATGCGGGGGCTGTATACGCTGGTGGGCAAGGCGGTGACGATGGAAATCCTGCTCGAAGGCCGCATCCTCGACGCCGCCGAGGCGAAGGAGAAGGGCCTGGTGACGCGTGTCGTGCCCGACGAGGAGGTGGAACGCGAAGCCTATGCCGCCGCGCGCCGCATTGCCGACGGCGCGCCGCTGGTGGCGCGCTGGCACAAGAAGTTCATGCGCCTGCTCGAATCCGGCCGCGAACCGACGCCGGAGGAACTGGACGAAACCTACGCCTGCTACGGCACCGAGGATTTCCAGATCGGCTACCGCGCCTTCCTCGCCAAGCAGACGCCGCGCTTCAAGGGGAGATGATGGGACCGCTCGCAGGGGTACGCGTCATCGAGCTCGCGCACATCATGTCGGGGCCGACCTGCGGCATGCTGCTCGCCGACATGGGCGCCGACGTCATCAAGGTGGAGAAGGTGCCGGGCGGCGACGATTCGCGCCGCTTCGGCCTGCCGACCATCCAGGGCGAGTCGAGCGCCTTCCTCATCATGAACCGCAACAAGCGCGGCATCGCGCTCGATCTGAAGCAGGAGGCCGGACGCGAAGCGCTCAAGCGCCTGCTGCGCACCGCCGACGTGGTGCTGGAGAACTACCGCGCCGGCACGATGGAGAAGCTCGGGCTCGGCTACGAAACGCTGCGCGCGCTGAACCCGGGACTGATCTATTGCGAGATCTCCGGCTACGGCCGCACCGGCCCCTACGCCGACAAGCCGGGCTTCGACCTCATCGCGCAGGGCGTCTCGGGGCTCATGAGCATCACCGGCGAGCCGGGACGTCCGCCGATCAAGTGCGGCGGGCCGGTGACCGACATCAACGCCGGCATCCTCGCCGCGATGGGCGTGCTCGCCGCCTACATCCACCGCCTGAAGACCGGCGAAGGGCAGCGGGTCGACACCTCGCTCATGGAAGCGGGGATCATGCAGACCTACTGGCACACCGCCTATTACCTCGCCACGGGCGAAGCGGCGCCGCCCATGGGTTCGGGCAATCTTACCAGTGCGCCGTACCAGGCCTTCCGCACCCGCGACGGCTGGATCAATATCGGCGCGGCCAATCAATCCAACTGGGAGCGCCTGCTGGAGGCGCTGGGCGCGCAGGAGCTTGGCGACGATCCGCGCTTCCGCACCAATGCCGACCGCATGGCGCATCGCGAGGAACTGGCCGAACTGATCAGCGAGCGTCTGCAGCGGCACGACACCGCGCACTGGCTGGAGGTGCTCGACCGCGCCGGGCTGCCGGTGGGGCCGATCCTCAGCATCCCGGAGATGCTTGCGCACCCGCAGACGCTCGCACGCGGGATGGTGGTGGAGACCGAGCATCCCAGGGCCGGACGCGTGCGCAGTCTGGGACTGCCGGTCAAGTTTTCGCAAACGCCCGGGACCGTGCGCCGGCCGGCGCCGCTGCTGGGCGAACATACCTACGAAGTGCTGCAGGAGGTGGGCTACAGCCGCGCCGAGATCGACGCGCTCGTCGCGCAAGGTGCGGCCGTGGCGGCATAGTTTCGCAAGGAGGTGCTCCTCCGTAAGGGTGCGTGTCATGACGCACCCTTTTTTTGCGCGCCGATTGGGCCGGTTACCGGCGCGAACGCGCATGGCGCTTGCACCCGTTCCCCGCAAGGAAGCGAGCGAGGAGCGCGCCATGAACACGGTCCGTCCCATCCCAGAGGGCTATCACAGCGTCACGCCTTACCTGTGCGTGAGCAATGCGGCCGAGGCGCTGGCTTTCTACGAGGCGGCCTTCGGCGCCCGGGAACTGTTCCGTCACCTCAAGCCCGACGGCAGGATCGGACACGCGGAAATCCAGATCGGCGACTCGCGCATCATGCTCGCGGACGCCTTCCCCGAGCACGACTTCCATCCGCCGGCGCATTACGGCGGCTCGCCCATCGCGATCCATCTCTACGTCGAGGATGTGGATGCGATCGTGAACCAGGCGATCCGCGCGGGCGCGCATCTGGTGCGGCAGGTGTCGGATCAGTTCTACGGCGATCGCAACGGCACCGTGGACGACCCCTTCGGGCACCGCTGGTTCATCTCCACACACGTGGAGGACGTCTCGCCGGATGAGATGGAGCGCCGCGCCGCCGCGCAGGCGGCGGTGGCCGACAATCGCGACGAGGTCTGAGCTCAGCCCGCCGCGACCTGCGCCGTCTCGGTTTGCGGGGTCAGCGCCTGTTTGAGGCGCAGCGCCTGCGCGATCGGCGCTTCGTTGCCCTCGCCCAGACAGGTGAAGTGGCCCATCTTGCGGCCGCGCCGCGCTTCGCGCTTGCCGTAGAGATGCAGCCGGGTGTGCGGCGCCGCGAGCACCTTCGCCCAGTCCGGTTCGCCGTCGGCCCACAGATCGCCCAGCAGGTTCACCATCGCCGCAGGCCGTACGAGACGCGTGTCGCCGAGCGGCGCGTCGATCAGCACGCGCAACTGCTGTTCGAATTGCGACGTCGTGCAGGCGTCGAGGGTGTAATGCCCGCTGTTGTGCGGACGCGGTGCGATCTCGTTGACCAGCAGGCTGCCGTCCTGCAGCAGGAACATTTCCACGCACAGCACGCCCACGTAGTCGGCGTGCGCCAGCAGCTTGCGCGCGAGCGACTGCGCCAGCGTGTCGGTCTTCGGGTCGATGTGTGCCGGGACGAAGGAGGTGTCGAGTATGCCGTTCTCGTGATGATTCTCGGCCGTGGGATAGGTGACGATGTTGCCGTGGCGGTCGCGCGCGGCGACCACCGAAAGCTCCTTCGCCAGCGCGACCTGCTTCTCCAGCACGCAAGGGCCGACGAAGTTCTCGAACGCCGCTTCCAGCTCGGCCTGCGTCTTCACGCGCGCCTGACCCTTGCCGTCGTAGCCCCAGCGGATGCGCTTGAGGATGCCGGGCAGCAGATGCTCGCAGCCCCGCAGGTCGTCGAAGCTTTCGACGAGCTTGTAGGGCGCGACTTCGAGGCCGGCAGCGGTAAGCGCGGCTTTTTCCGCGCCGCGGTCCTGGAAGGCGGCGACGTGATGCGCCTTGGGCGCGACGAAACAGTGGTCGGCGAGAAAGCGCAGCGCCTCCGCCGGCACGTTCTCGAATTCGGTCGTGACCGCCACGCAGCGCGCCGCGAGCTGCTTCCAAGCCTCCTGGTCGTCGTAGGCGGCGACGATGTGTTCGTCGGCGAAGGAAGCCGCGGGTGCGTGCGGATCGGGGTCGAGTACGGCGACACGATAGCCGTGGTTTTGCGCCGCAGCGGCGAACATGCGGCCCAGTTGGCCGCCGCCGAGGACGCCGAGCCAGGCGCCGGGTGCGATCATGGCAACTCCGGTAGCCGGGCGTCGAGCACACTCTGGGTCTGCGCGGCGCGGAAAGCTTCCAGCTTGGGCGCGCCCAACATCGCGGCGGCGAACAGGCCCGCGTTGGCGGCGCCGGCCGCACCGATGGCGAAGGTCGCCACGGGCACGCCTTTCGGCATTTGAACGATGGACAACAGCGAATCCATGCCCTGCAAGTGTTTGGAAGGCACCGGCACGCCCAGTACCGGCACCGTGGTCATCGAGGCGATCATGCCCGGCAGATGGGCGGCCCCGCCTGCGCCCGCGATGATGCAGCGCAGCCCCGCGGCCGCCGCGCCCTTGGCGAATTCGTAGAGCAGATCGGGCGTGCGATGGGCCGAGACCACGCGCGCGGTGTACGGCACCTCGAGTTCGCGCAGCATCGCGGCGGCGTGCTGCATCACCTCCCAATCGCTGGTGCTGCCCATCACGATGGCAACCTGGGGTGCTTGGTCCATAGCCTGCTCCTCGTGGCGCGGCCGTCCGGGACGGACCGCCAAAGCAAACGGCGAGCCCCAGGCTCGCCGAAGGGGCGCATTATGAACGCGTCAACAGGGACTTGCCAGCCTTTCGGCGCAATTTGCGCGTCCCGGAATGGCGCGCCATACCGTGCGCGCAACAAAAAAGCCCGGCGGAAAGCCGGG
>QGUL01000063.1 GCA_003242425.1 Pseudomonadota bacterium
GGGATAGACGTAGTGCAGCCGCACCCACACGCCCAGTTCGCCGAGCGCGGAAGCTAGATCGTACAGGCGCGTGCGCAGCGGTCTGCCGCCCCAGAAACCGGTGCGGTACTTGACGTCCACGCCGTAGGCGCTGGTGTCCTGCGAGATGACGAGCAGTTCCTTCACGCCGGACTTCACCAGGTTCTCGGCTTCCTTCATCACTTCGCCCACCGGCCGGCTGACCAGATCGCCGCGCAGCGACGGGATGATGCAGAAGCTGCAACGGTGGTTGCAGCCTTCGGAGATCTTCAAGTAGGCGTAGTGTCTGGGCGTGAGCTTGATGCCGGCCGGCGGAACGAGATCGACGTAGGGATCGTGCGGCTTGGGCAGGTGCCGGTGCACCACCGACATGACCTCCTCGGTGGCGTTCGGACCGGTGACGGCGAGCACCGAAGGATGCACGTCCTGCACCACCGTGCCCTTGGCACCCAGGCAGCCGGTGACGATCACCTTGCCGTTTTCGGCCAGCGCCTCGCCGATGGCGTCGAGCGATTCCTCGACCGCCTCGTCGATGAAGCCGCAGGTGTTGACGATGACGAGGTCGGCGTCCTCGTACGTGGGCGAAATGGCGTAACCCTCGGCGCGAAGCTGGGTGAGGATGCGCTCGGAGTCGACCAGCGCCTTGGGACAGCCGAGGGAAACGAATCCGACTTTGGGAACTTTGGACATCGAAGGATCAGGCGCGGCGGGGAAAAGACGTCAACCGCGCTCTCCGGTCGGCGCGGCCGGTTGCAGCGGCGCCTCGACCGCGCACGGCGCTTCGTCCCGCACGCCGAGCGTCTGCAGATTGGCGAGGAGGTTGCTGTTCTGCGCCAGGATCTGGCGCTGCATCTGCTCCAGCAGATTGCGGCTGTGTTCCATGTAGGACGCGAGCAGGCTCTGGATCGCCGGCGCGTCGAAATCCACCTGCGCGTGTTCGCCTTCGCCCGCGCCGTTCGCCCTGCCCTCGGCCTGCGCCTGCATGTGCTCCTGGAACGCCACCAGCGCCTGGATGTTGCGCTGCAGATAGGCGCCCATGAAACCCTGCATGGCGTTGCCGTAGAAACGGATGAACTCGCTCAGGACTTCGTGCGTGAACATCGGCGAGCCGCCCGACTCCTCCTCGAAGATGATCTGCAGCAGGATGGCGCGCGTGAGATCCTCGCCGCTCTTGGCATCGATCACCTGGAAGCGCTCCCGCGTGATGACGAGCTGTTTGACATCCGCCAGCGTGATGTAACAGGAGTTCTGGGTGTCGTACAGGCGTCGGTTGGGATACTTCTTGATGAGTCTTACGGTCTCTACCATGTTCACTGCTCCATCCGGGGCGCGGCAAGCGGATCGTGCAAGGGGTCTGCCGTCATTGAGGCGATGCCGGCGTCCCTGAGGGAAGTGGCGTCATTGGGACTCTGACGACACGCGGCGTATGGGTTGCACGCGCCGCATGTCCGGTGACTGTCCGGGCCGGTGTACTCCGGTGCCCGCGCCCCGCGCCGCAAGCCGGGCGCAAACCGCCGAAGCGGGGCCGCTCGGGGACGCGCTGCGCGTGGATATGGCAGGCACGCGCGATCCGAACCGTAGACCGGAAAGCGCGAGGCGGAAGCGAGGTAAATCGAAGACCGGATGCACGAAACTACTTCAGGAACGGCCCGATGGCCGTAAAGCGCGGTGCCGGCAAGTATTGCACCGCAGCATCGGCACCGTCAACCTGCACCTCAGACGCGGTAGTAGGCGCGGTACCACTCCACGAAGCGCCGGACGCCCTCCTCCAGCGGCGTGTTCGGCCGGAATCCCACCGCTTCGTCAAGCAGTTCGATGTCGGCGGCGGTCGCCTCGACGTCGCCCGGCTGCATGGGCAGGAGCTCCAGCTTCGCCTTGACGCCCAGGCAGCGCTCGAACACCTCGATGTAGCGCATCAGATCCACCGGCCGGTTGTTGCCGATGTTGTAGACGCGCCAGGGGGCGCTGCTCGCGGCCGGCGTATCGGGCCGGCCGCCGCGCACTGGCGGCCGGTCGATCACCCGCACCACGCCTTCGACGATGTCGTCGATGTAGGTGAAGTCGCGCCGCATGCGGCCGTAGTTGAAGACCTTGATCGGTTCGCCGGCGAGCATCGCGCGCACGAACAGGAAGGGCGACATGTCCGGCCGGCCCCACGGCCCATAGACGGTGAAGAAACGCAGACCCGTGCAAGGCAGGTCGAACAGATGCGCGTAGGTGTGCGCCATCAGCTCGTTGGCCTTCTTGGTGGCGGCGTAGAGCGAGACGGGGTGATCGACGTTGTCGTGCTCGGAAAAGGGCAGCTTGCTGTTCAGACCGTACACCGAACTGGTCGAAGCGTAGACCAGGTGCTTCACGCCGCCGTGCCGGCAGCCTTCCAGCACGTTGCCGAAACCGACCAGATTCGCGTCGATGTACTTCTCCGGATGCGAAACCGAATAGCGCACGCCCGCCTGCGCGGCGAGATTCACCACCACGTCGAAAGGGGTCTCGGCGAACAGGCGCTTCATCGCCTCGCGGTCGGCGATATCGAGGCGCCGGAATTCGAAGTTGGCGTGCGGCGCAAGGCGCGCAAGGCGCGCCTCCTTCAGAGAAACCTCATAGTAGTCGTTGAGGTTGTCGATGCCGACCACGGCGTCGCCGCGCGCGAGCAGCCGCTCGCACAAGGCCGCGCCGATGAATCCCGCCGCTCCCGTCACCAGTATCCGCATAAGCCTTTCCTGTCGTGCCTTAGAATCGAGGCGCACGTTTCTCCGAATCCGGCCGCATCATGTACATCGTCGCCATCGCCTGGCTGTACGTCGCCGTCCTCATGGCGGCGACGGAGACCAGTTTCGTGGCCGGCGTCGCGACGTTCATCTTCTACGGCCTCGCGCCCCTGCTCATCTTCTGGTGGATCGTCGGGACGCCCGCCCGCAGGCGCCGCAAACGGCAGCAGCCGCACGATCAGTGAGCGTGCGGCTGCGCGCCCGCTTCCAGGCCGTGCATGGGCGAGTGGGTGAATTCTCCCACCAGCCACACGGCGAGGACGCCCAGTGCGATCAGCACCACCTGCTGCGCGGTGGCCTGCAGTTCCGGACGCTTGTGCAGGCCCGGAATGAGGTCGGCCACGGCGACGTAGATCATGCTCGCCGCGGCGAGCGCGAGCAGGATGGTCGTCGCGCCCTGCACCGCCTGCAAGGCGAAATACGCGGCCAGCGCGCCGATGAGCATCGCCGCGCTCGACAGCAGGTTCAGCATGAACGCGCGCAGCTTGCCGTAGCCCGAATTGAGCAGGATGAGGAAGTCGCCCACTTCCTGCGGCACTTCGTGCGCGATCACGGCCGTGGCGGTGACGATGCCGAGCGAGGTGCTTTCCATGAACGCCGCGGCGATCAGCACCCCGTCGACGAAGTTGTGGAAGCTGTCGCCGATGAGGATCATCAGTCCGCTGCGCCCGCCGTCGTTGTGGGCGTGATCGTGGCCGTGACGGTGCTCGCGCGCGAGTCCGATCCTGGGCGGGTCGTGCGCCTCGCACTCTTCCATGTGGCAGTGACGCCACAGCACCAGCTTCTCCAGCACGAAGAAGCCCAGGATGCCGGCGAGCACCGTCGCCGCGACGGTGTGGGCGCTGGCGTTCTCCAGCGCGTGCGGCAGGATGTCGAGGAAGGCCGCGCCCAGGAGCGCGCCGATGGCGAAGCTGACGAGCGGGCTCACCCAGTGCGGTCGCGCACTGAAGGACACCGCCGCTGCGCACACCAGCGACAACACGCCCCCGGCAATCGCCGCCGTGACGATGTAGGCAAGGGTGCTCATTTATACGGATTCGTCGATCAATCGAGCCAGATGAGGCTGGCCATGCGGCCGGTCACGCGGTCGCGGCGGAAAGAATAGAAACGTTCAGCCTGCGTATAGGTGCAAAAGCCGCCACCGTAGACTTCTTTCACCCCGGCGCGCGCCAGCCGCAGCCGCGCCAGGGCGTAAAGGTCGGCATGATACTTCCCCGCCGCACCGGGAAGGAATGCGTCCGCGGCTTCCGGATCGTCGTTCACGAAGGCCTCGTAGACGTCGTTCCCGACCTCGAAGGCACGCTGGGAGATCGCCGGACCGAGATAGGCCATGACGCGTTCCGGCGCCACGCCGAGCCGGGCGAGCGTGGCTTCCAGCACGCCCGCCGCAAGCCCCCGCCAGCCGGCGTGGGCCACGCCGACGGCGTGCCCTTCCCTGTCGGCGAACAGCACCGGCATGCAGTCGGCCGTCCACACGCCACAGACGATGTGGCGCACGTGCGCGACCGAACCGTCCGCCTCGGTGTAGGGCGCGGCCGATGCGGCGTCCACCACCTGCGTGCCGTGCACCTGACGCAACCAGACAGGATCGGCGGGCAGGACGCTGCGCAGGATTTCGAGATTGCGTTCCACCGCGGCCGGATCGTCGCCCACGCGCGGGCTGGGATTGAAGGAGGCGTAGGGGCCCGCGCTCACGCCGCCCGCGCGCGTGGTGATGAAGGCTTTCACCGAGGGCGGCGCGGGCCAGTCGGGCACGATCCAGTCCGGATGCAGGGCGGCGCTCATTGCGCTTCCTCGCGCAGGGCCTGCAACAGCGCCGCCATGTCGGCGGGTAGCGGCGAACGCCACTCGCAGCGCTCGCCGGTCACGGGATGCACCAGCGCCAGCCGTTCCGCATGCAGCGCCTGGCGCCCGAAACGGGCGAGCGCGCCGCGCGCCTGACGGCGGCCGTAGAGCGGATCGCCGATCAAAGGATGGCCGATCGAATGCATGTGCACGCGGATCTGGTGCGTGCGTCCGGTTTCGAGCCGGCATTGCAGCAGCGTCGCGTTCTCGAAATGCTCCAGCACCTCGTAATGCGTGCGCGCCGGCTTGCCGCGCCCGGTGACGGCCATGCGCGTGCGCTCCACCGGATGGCGGCCGATGGGCGCATCCACGGTCCCGCCCGTCTCGACGATGCCGTGCACCAGCGCGAGATAGATCCGTCCGACGCTGCGCGCCTGGAGCTGGCGCACCAGATCCGTCTGCGCTTCAAGGGTCTTGGCCACCACCAGCAGCCCGCTGGTGTCCTTGTCCAGGCGGTGGACGATGCCGGCGCGCGGCACCTGCGCAAGCTGCGGCGCGTGATGCAGCAGCGCGTTGAGCATCGTGCCCTCCCAGTTGCCGCTGCCGGGATGGACCACCATGCCCGCCGGTTTGTCGATCACCAGCAGGCTGTCGTCCTCAAAAACGACGGGCAACGCGATGGCTTCGGGCCGGAAAGCCGTTTCGGCGGGGTCCGGCGCCGGAAGCACCTCGACGTGCTCGCCGCCGTAGACCTTGCGCTTGGGATCGGCGGGCGCATCGTCCAGCTTCACCCGGCCTTCCCGCATCCAGTGCTGCAGCCGGCTGCGCGAATGCTGCGGGAACAGCCGGGCGAGCGCCTGATCGAGGCGCAAACCCGCCAGCTCGGCCGGAATTTCGGCGGCCAGCGGCGGGATATAATCCGGCGCGGAAATGTCTCCGCGCGGATCACGGATCGGGATGGCACGCATGAAGCGTAGTGTAGCGTTATTGCTTATGGCCCTGTTGCTGGCGAGCTGCGGCGGCACGAGCACGGAGGACGAAACCGCAGGCTGGTCGGCGCAACGGCTCTACAGCGAAGCGCGCGATCTGTTGAACAGCGGCAATTACACGCAGGCGATCGAATATTTCGAGAAGCTGGAGGCGCGCTATCCCTTCGGCCGCTACGCGCAGCAGGCGCAACTGGAAATCGCCTACGCCTACTACCGGGACGGCGACGCCGCTTCGGCGGTGGCGGCCTGCGACCGCTTCATCAAGATGCATCCCAACCATCCGCACGTCGACTACGCCTACTACCTCAAAGGCGTGGCGAACTTCTACGAGGACCAGACCATCCTCGCCCAGCTCGCCGATCAGAATCCGGCCGAACGCGATCCGCGTGCGGCGCGCGAATCCTTCAACGCCTTCCGCGAACTGGTCACGCGCTTCCCGGACAGCAAGTACACGCCGGATGCGATCGCGCGCATGAACTACATCGTCAATGCGCTCGCTTCGCACGAAGTGTCGGTCGCGCGCTTCTACATCAAGCGCGGCGCCTATCTCGCCGCCGCCAACCGCGCGCAGTACGCGGTGAAGCAGTATCCCAACGCGCCGGCGCGCGAGGAGGCGCTCTATCTCATGAGCGTGGCTTACGACCATCTGGGACTCGCCGACCTGCGCGACGACGCGCGGCGCGTGCTGCAGATGAACTTTCCCGACAGCCCGTATCTGCGCGGCGAAGTCCCCACCAGGAAGACGCCCTGGTGGAAGCTCTGGAAGACGGAGAACTGAGCGGCAATCAGGCGGCCGCGGCTTCCGCGCCGCTTAGCAGGAAACGCTCCACCACCGCGAGGCTGCGGGTGCGGCGCATGGCGGGAAGACTGTCCACGAGCTGCCGGCCGTAGCCTTTGCTCGCCAGCCGCGGGTCGCAGATCATCAGCACGCCGCGGTCGCGTTCGTCGCGGATCAACCGTCCCGCACCCTGTTTCAAGGCGATCGCCGCCTGCGGCAGCTGGTAATCCATGAACGGATTGCCGCCGTTCTTGCGCATCGCTTCAAGCCGCGCCTGCAGCACCGGATCGTCGGGCGGCGCGAACGGCAACTTGTCGATCACCACCACCGACAGCGCTTCGCCGCGCACATCGACGCCTTCCCAGAAACTGGAGCTCGCCACCAGCACGGCGTTGCCGAGTTTGCGGAAGCGTTCCAGCAGCTCGGTGCGCGTGCCCTCGCCTTGCAGGAGCAGCGGAAAGTCGAGCCCTTCGCGTTTGAACGCCTCGCCCAGCAGCTCGTGCGCCTGGCGCATGGCGCGCAAGGTGGTGAACAGCAGGAACGCCCGTCCGCCGCTCGCACGCAACACCGGCAGCGCCGCGCGCACCACGGCTTCGGTGTGCTCGGGGCTGTTGGGTTCCGGCAGATCGAGCGGCAGATAGAGGATGCCGTGCCTGGGATAGTCAAAGGGGCTGTCCCAGCTCGCGCACTCGGCATCCTCCAGACCCATCTGGCGGCGGTAGTGGTCGAAATTGCCCTTCATCGACAGCGTCGCGGAGGTGAAGATCCACGCCCGCGGACGGCCCTCGAGCTGGCGCCTGAAGCTGTCGGCCACGACGAGCGGCGTCGCGTGCAGCGCAAGCGCGTGGGTGTAGGCCTCGATCCAGCGCACGCGTTCGGCCGCCTCGTCCGAACGCCAGGCGTGCAGCCGCTCGCACAACTCCGCCGCGCGCGCCGCACAGTTCTTCAGGCCTTCGCCGCGTTCCTCCGCCATCCGCAACACGTCGCGCGCGTCGAGGCAGGCTTCGTGCAACCGCTCGAGCGCCTGCTCGAAGTGCTCGTCCTGCAGGAGCTGCTGTGCCGGCACGCGCACGTCCTTCAGGGAAACGGCCAGACGCAGATCGCGGGCGGCCCGGTCGAGGCGGCGCGCGGCGTCCGGCAGTTCCCGCATGTCGGGCGCTTCGGCAACGCCTTCGGCGACGATGTCGCGCGCGAGCTCCAGCACTTGGCCGGTCGAGACCGTGGTGCCGAAGAACAGCGACGCGACTTCCGGCAACTGATGCGCCTCGTCGAGGATCACCGTGTTGCAGGCGGGCAGCAGCTCGGCCATGCCTTCGTCCTTCAGCATGACGTCGGCGAAGAACAGGTGGTGGTTGACGACCACCACTTCCGCCTCCATGGCCGCGCGCCGCGCCTTCATCACGAAACAGTCTCCGTACTCGGGACACTTCGTGCCCAGGCAATTCTCGCGCGTGGAGGTGGCGAGGTTCCAGGCCGGCGCGTCCTCGCGCACGGAAGACAGTTCGGCCTTGTCGCCGCTCAGCGATTGGCGCGCGAAGCGCGCGATGGTCTGCAGATCGTGCACGTCCTCGCGGCTCGGCAGGCGTCCGTCGGCGAGATTGCGCGCGAGGTGATGACGGCAGACGTAGTTGGCGCGGCCTTTCAGCAGCGCCGCCGTCACGGGCAGGCGGAGCGCGTCGCGCACGGCCGGCAGATCGCGATGGAAGAGTTGATCCTGCAGCGTCTTGGTGCCGGTGGAGATGATGACCTTGCCGCCGTGCAGCAGGGCCGGAACGAGATAAGCGACGGTCTTGCCCGTGCCGGTGCCCGCTTCAGCGATGAAACGGCGTTGCGCACGGATGGCCTCGGCCACCCGCTGGGCCATCTCGATCTGTT
>QGUL01000064.1 GCA_003242425.1 Pseudomonadota bacterium
GTGTAGAACACCGTGACCTTGTGATCCTGGATCAGCTTCCAGAACCGTCCGGCGTCGGGATAGGTCGGCACGCCCTCGAACATCACCTGCGTGGCACCGACGGCCAGCGGACCGTAGGCGACGTAGCTGTGGCCCGTCACCCAGCCGACGTCCGCCGTGCACCAGAAGATGTCGCTCGGCTTGGAGTCGAACACCCACTTCATGGTGAGTACGGCCTGCAGCAGATAGCCGCCGGTCGAATGCTGGATGCCCTTCGGTTTGCCGGTGGAACCGGAGGTGTAGAGGATGAAGAGCGGATGCTCGGCGTTGACCCAGGTGGGCTCGCACTGGTCGGACTGGCCCTCCAGGACGTCGTGCCACCATACGTCGCGCGGCGCCTGCATCGCGACCTGCGAGCCCGTGCGGCGGTAGACGATGACGTTGCGCACCGCCTCGCAACCGCCCATGGACAGGGCCTCGTCCACGGCCGGCTTGAGCGGGATCTCCCTGCCGCCGCGCAACTGGCCGTCCGCGGTGACGACGATGCTCGCGCCGGCATCCACGATGCGTTCGTGCACGCTCTTGGCCGAGAAGCCGCCGAACACCACCGAATGGGTGGCGCCGATGCGCGCGCAAGCCTGCATGGCCACCACCACCTCGATGGACATGGGCATGTAGATCAGCACGCGGTCGCCGGGCTTCACGCCGTAGGCCTTGAGCGCGTTGGCGAAGCGGCAGACGTAACGATAGAGCTCGCGGTAGGTGATGCGCGAGACCTTGCCGTCGTCGGTCTCGAAGATGATCGCGGTCTTGTCCGGCTGCGTCTCCAGGTGACGGTCCAGGCAGTTGTAGGAGGCGTTCAGTTCGCCGTCGTAGAACCACTTGTAGAAGGGCGGATTGCTTTCGTCGAGCACCTGGGTAAAGGGCTTCTTCCAGAGCAGGTTCTCGCGCGCCATGCGTGCCCAGAAGCCCAGGTAATCGCGCTCCGCTTCCTCGCACAGCGCCTGGTAGGCCTCCATCCCCGGGACGTTGGCCTGCCTGGCCAGCTCCGCGGGCGGCGGGAACAGCCGCTCCTCGTTCAGGACCGATTGGATGACCGACATAGATCTGCCTCCTCGATGTGGACGTGCCGGACGTCGTTTGTAATGGCAATACGGGATTTTAGGGGAGTGTCCGGCCAATGACCGAATGGAAGCACCAAATGCGCCGGCTGTAAACGTGCGCCGTCAAAGGGGCGCCGCCCCCTTTTCCGGTCCCGGTCCGTCCTCGCGCCGGCACAGGCATGCCGCTAAAATCGCGCCCCGTTTCGCAATTTCCCATAACGACAACGATGGCATCCTCCCCCGCTTCCGCCGCCGGCACGGGCCGGCTCAAGCCCATCCCGACGCTCATTTTCGCCAGCCGCTGGCTGCAACTGCCCCTCTACCTCGGGCTCATCGTGGCCCAGGGCGTCTACGTGGTGCAATTCTGGCGCGAGCTCGTACATCTGCTCGAGCTGTTCGCCAACGGCTCGGTGAGCGAAACCGAGATCATGCTGATCGTGCTGTCGCTGATCGACGTGGTGATGATCGCCAACCTACTCATCATGGTGATCGTCGGCGGCTACGAGACCTTCGTCTCGCGCCTTTATCTGGAGGGGCATCCCGACCAGCCGGAATGGCTGTCGCACGTCAACGCCTCGGTGCTCAAGGTCAAGCTCGCGACGGCGATCATCGGCATCTCCTCGATCCACCTGCTGAAGACCTTCATCAACGCCCCGCAGCTCGAGGTGAAGACCATGATGTGGCAGACCATCATCCACATCACTTTCCTGGTCTCGGCCATCGCCATCGCCGCCACCGACCGGCTGCTGGCACCGAAGGGCGGCCATTGAGCGTCAATTGAGGGCCATAAAACGGGGCCTGACGGCCCCGTTTTTCATGTCAGCGCTTGGGCTGCAGGAGCGTGCCGCGGCAGGATTTCGCCCCGCAGTAGCAGGGCCAGCGTGCCTTGGCGGCCTTGGTATGCGGCTCGTCCAGGGTGATGCCGTAGTTGTAACCCAGTTCCTCGCCCGCCTTGATGTTGCGGATCGCCTCGATGTAGATGCGGCCGTCCTCCTCCACCGCCTCGCAGTTCGGCTCGCAGGAGTGGTTGATCCAGCGCGCGGCGTTGCCGCCCTGCCCGGCATCGATCACATGGTCGTCGTCGATCTCGAACAGGAAGGTGTGGGTCGGCTTGCCTTCCTCGTCGGGATAGAGCTCGCAGGCCAGTTCGTAGGTGATGCGCTTGCCCTTGTATTCGATGATACGCGTGCCCTTGGGGATGTCGACGGCGGCGAACACGCCGCGGCCGTGGATCTTCGAGCGTCGCACCACGTAGAGCTTCCCGGGCTTCGCCTTCTTCGCGGCCTTTTTCGCCACAGCGGCCCCTCGCCTTCCCGCGCCGGCCTTGGCCGATGCGGAAGCGGCGGCCTTCGCCGCCTTGGCCGTCGAGGTGATGGAGCGCTTTTTCCTGGCAGTCTTGGCGGATCGTTTTGGAGTTGTAGAAGTGCGTGCTACACGAGGCATGTACCGCTTTCTGAACGCTGGGCAAAGCGCGCATTCTAAGCGAGCCCAGCCCGGATTTCAGCGTCTGCCCACCATCTGCTCCGGACGCACCCAGCGGTCGAAGTCTTCCGCGCTCACGTAGCCCAGCGCGATTGCCGCTTCCCTGAGCGTGGTGCCTTCGCGATGCGCCTTCTTGGCGATCTCCGCCGCCTTGTCGTAACCGATGTGCGGATTAAGCGCGGTCACCAGCATGAGCGAGCGCCGCAGCAATTCCTCGATCCGCTCGCGGTTGGGCTGGATGCCGCGCGCGCAATGCGCGTCGAAACTGGCCGCGCCGTCGGCCAGCAGCCGCACGCTCTGCAGGAAGGCGTGGATGATGAGCGGTTTGTAGACGTTCAGCTCGAAATTGCCCTGCGAGCCGCCGAAGTTCACCGCGACGTCGTTGCCGAAGACCTGCGCGCAGGCCATGGTCAGCGCTTCCGACTGCGTTGGATTGACCTTGCCCGGCATGATGGAACTGCCAGGCTCGTTCTCCGGGATGGAGAGCTCGCCCAACCCTGAACGCGGCCCCGACGCGAGCCAGCGCACGTCGTTGGCGATCTTGGTGAGCGAGGCGGCGAGCGTCTTCAATGCGCCATGCGCGTGCACCAGCGCGTCGTGCGCGGCCAGCGCCTCGAACTTGTTGGGCGCCGAGACGAAAGGCAGCCCCATGAGCCGCGCGAGTTCCGCCGCCACGCGTTCGCCGAATTCCGGATGCGCGTTCAGACCCGTACCCACGGCCGTACCGCCCAGCGCGAGCTCGCAAAGATGCGGCAGCGCGTCGCGCACGTGCCGGATGCCGTGGTCGAGCTGCGCCACATAGCCGGAGAACTCCTGGCCGAGGGTGAGCGGCGTGGCGTCCTGCAAATGGGTGCGGCCGACCTTGACGATGTCGGCGAAGGCCTGCGCCTTCTCGTGCAGCGTGTTGCGCAGCCCTTCGATCGCCGGCAGCAGACGGCGTTCCAACTGCTCCACCGCCGCCACGTGCATCGCGGTCGGGAACACGTCGTTGGAGGACTGGCCGCGGTTGACGTCGTCGTTGGGATGGACTTTGCGCCCCTCGCCGCGCACGCCGCCCAGCAGTTCCGAGGCGCGATTGGCCAGCACCTCGTTCATGTTCATGTTGGTCTGCGTGCCCGAACCGGTCTGCCAGACCACCAGCGGAAACTCGTCCGGATGCTTGCCGGCCAGCACTTCATCCGCCGCCGCGATGATGGCGTCCGCCTTCGCGGCGTCGAGCTGGCCCAGGTCGCGGTTGACCTGGGCGCAGGCGCGCTTGACCAGCGCCAGCGCGCGGATGAGCTCCGCCGGCATGCGCTCGCCGGAGATTTTGAAGTGCTGCAGCGAACGCTGCGTCTGCGCGCCCCACAGCCGTTCCGCGGGGACTTCGATCTCGCCGAAGGTGTCGCGTTCGATCCGGTACGCCATGGCAGCCTCCTCGTCGCGCACTTGCCCGGGCAGAGGCGAAAAGCGTGCCTTTAGCGCAGCAGCGTCTCGATGCCCGCCTTTGCGATCTGCTCGTCTTCGTGGGATTGCACGCCGGAGACGCCCACGCCGCCGATACAGAAGCCCTCGATGATGATCGGCAGCCCGCCCTGCAGCGGCAGCAGCGGCATGGCGATGGTCGCGAGGCGGCCGTTGCGGATGCGCTCCTCCCACGTGTCGGTGGAGCGGCGCGTGGTCGCGGCGGTGCGCGCCTTCCGCAGCGCGATCTCCGCATTGGCGGGTGTCGCGCCGTCCATGCGCTGGAAGTACAGCAGATGACCGCCGTCGTCGACGATGGCGATGGCGACCTCCCAGTTGTTCTTGCGCGCCTCGGCTTCAGCCGCCGCGGCGACGCGGCGGCAGTCGTCGAGAGTGAGACAGGGACGTTGACGCATGACAGGCTCCTCGAAAGCTCGTTGCCGGTTCTTTCCCGCCGGCATGAAAGCGGACTTCAGCTAGGCCGCCGCCTCCGCAGCGACTTCGGGGTTGCGCCGCGCGGCGGCCAGGTATTCCTGCGACTGCATTTCGATCAGGCGGCTCGCGGTCCGGGCGAACTCGTTGGCGAACGGACCGTGCCGGTAGAGCTGCTCGGGCGGCACCGCGGCCGAGACGATCAGCTTCACCTTGCGGTCGTAGAAGATGTCCACCAGCCAGGTGAAACGGCGCGCCTTGTCGGCGTCGTCTTCGCTCAGTTGCGGGATGTTCGATACCAGCACGGTGTGGAAGCGCCGCGCGAGATCCAGATAATCGTTGTGCGAACGCGCACCGCCGCACAGCACGTCGAATTCGAACCACACCACGCCGCCCGCGCGGCGCACGAAGGGGATCACGCGCCCCTCCACGTCCAGCTCGTGGTGCTCGTCCTTCACCTCCGCGATCTGATCGAAGGCGCGATGCAGGGCCGCGTCCGCCTCCGGCCCGAGCGGGCAGTGATAGACCTCCACCCCCTGCAGCGCGCGGCGGCGGTAGTCCACGCCGCCGTCCACATGGACGATGTCCAGGCGTTCCTTGATGAGCGCGATGGTCGGCAGGAAACGCTCGCGCTGCAGGCCGTCGCGGTACAGGGCGTCGGGATGGTAGTTGGAGGTCATGCAGTAGACGACGCCCCGGTCCATGGTCTGCTCGAGCAGGCGGCCGAGGATCATGGCATCGGCGATGTCGTCCACATGGAATTCGTCGAAGCAGATCAGCCGGTAGCGCCGCGCGATGCGCGCGGCGACTTCCGCGAGCGGATCCTCCTTGCCCTTGAGCGTTTCCATCTCGCGGTGCACGTCGCGCATGAAGTGGTGGAAGTGCACCCGCCGTTTGCGCTCTTCCGGCACCGTCAGATAGAAGGTGTCCATGAGCAGGCTCTTGCCGCGCCCCACCCCGCCCCAGAGGTAGACGCCGCGCGGCACCGCCGGTTGCAGCAAAAAACGCTTCCAGAGGTTGTTGCTGCGCGCCTGGTAGTCCACCCACTGTTCGTACATGCGCTGCAGGCGCTGCACGGCCGCGTATTGCGACTCGTCCGGCACGTAGCCGCGGCGGGCGAGGGTTTCGTGGAAATACTCGAGGACGTTCTGCGGCAGCCGGACGGCCGGCTTGGTGTATTCCGCGGCGTCGAACACACTGCCGTCTCCGACCGGCGGAAGCGGCTCGTTGCGTTCGGCTTCGGGTTGGCGCTCTTGCATGGATGGCCTACAGGGCGGGACCCCCGAAGATTACCGCACATCCGGCCTCGCGCAGCGGTTTCCATGTCAAAAAGCCGTGCCGGACCGCACGGATCGTTTTCCCGGCTGACATCCGGAACGCCATTCCGACCTGCGCAAAAACCCTAGATGTTGAGCGCCCGTTTATCCACGGCAAGCGCCGCCTCGCGCATGGCCTCGGTGAGCGAGGGGTGGGCGTGCACGATGCGGGCGATATCCTCGGCGCAGGCGCGGAATTCCATCGCCACCACCGCCTCGGTGATCAGCTCGGAGGCATGGGTGTTGATGATGTGCACGCCCAGAATCTCGTCCGTGCGGGCGTGCGCGAGCATTTTCACGAACCCGCGCGCATCGCCCGCGCAAAGCGCCCGGCCGTTGACGGAGAAGGGGAACTGCCCCATGCGGTAGGGAATGCCCTCCTCCTTGAGCTGCTTTTCGGTTCTGCCGACCCAGGCGATCTCGGGTGTGGTGTAGATCACCCAGGGAATGGTGTCGAGGTTGACGTGCGCCTTCTGGCCGGCGATGAGCTCGGCCACCATCACGCCCTCTTCCTCGCCCTTGTGCGCGAGCATCGGCCCGCGCACCACATCGCCGATCGCGAACAGGTTCGGCAGCGAGGTGCGGCAATGGTCGTCCACTTCGATGAAGCCACGTTCGTCGAGTTTCAGGCCGACCGCTTCCGCGCCCAGCCCGTCGGTATTGGGCACGCGGCCGATGGCGACGATCAGCTTGTCGCACTCGAGCTTCTGCGCCTTGCCTTCCAGTTCGTAATGCACCGTGACGCCGCGCGCGTCCTGCTTCACCTCGCCGAGCTTCACGCCCAGGCGGATGTCCAGACCCTGTTCCTGGGTGAAGATCTTCCAGGCCTCGCGCGAGACGGCCTCGTCGGCTGCGGCGAGGAAGGTCGGCAGCGCTTCCAGCACCGTGACCGTGGCGCCGAGGCGCCGCCACACGCTGCCGAGCTCCAGCCCGATGACGCCGGCGCCGATGACGCCGAGCCGCTTCGGCACTTCCTTGAAATTGAGCGCGCCGACGTTGTCGCAGATCCGCTCGTTGTCGATCTCCACGCCGGGCAGGCTGCGGGGCTTGGAGCCGGTGGCCACCACGACGTATTTGGAGGTGACGGTCTGGCCGTCCACATCGACCAGCCAGCCCTGGTCGCCGCGCCCGACGAGACGCGCATGGCCTTTCAGCCAGCTCACCTTGTTCTTGCGGAAGAGATAGGCGATGCCGTCGGTCATTTTGGCGACGATGGCGTCCTTGCGGGCGATCATCTTCGGCACGTCCACCGTCGCGCCGTTCACCTTGATGCCGTGGCCGTCGAGATGCCGGACGAGGTGTTCGTATTCCTCCGAAGACTGCAGCAGCGCCTTGGAGGGAATACAGCCCACGTTGAGGCAAGTGCCGCCCAGCACGTATTTGCCGTCGGCGTTCTTCCACTTCTCCACGCAGGCCGTTCGCATGCCGAGCTGCGCCGCCCGGATCGCGCAGATGTAACCGGCCGGTCCGGAGCCGATGACGAGGACGTCGAAAGATTGATCGCTCATGCCAGAGTCCACTCCACCGCCGTCTCGATGACGGCCTTGCTTGTTCTTCGGGTGAGCCGCGCGCGGCGGCTCACAGATCCAACAGCAGACGCGCCGGATCCTCCAGCGCTTCCTTGATCGCCACCAGCGACAGCACCGCCTCGCGGCCGTCGATGATGCGGTGATCGTAGGACAGCGCCAGATAGTTGATCGGCCGGATGACGATCTGGCCGTTCTCCACCACCGGCCGCTCGCGCGTGGCGTGCACGCCGAGGATCGCGCTCTGCGGCGGATTGATGATGGGCGTGGACAGCATCGAGCCGAACACGCCACCGTTGGAAATGGTGAAGGTGCCGCCGGTCAGTTCCTCGATCGACAGCTTGCCTTCCTGCGCGCGGCGGCCGAAATCGGCGATCTGCTTCTCGATCTCGGCAAGGGAAAGCTGATCGCAGTCGCGCAGGATCGGCACCACCAGCCCGCGCGGGCTGCTCACCGCGATGCCGATGTCGAAGTAGCCGTGATAGACGATGTCATTGCCGTCCACCGAGGCGTTGACGATGGGGAACTTCTTCAGCGCGTGCACCGCGGCCTTGACGAAGAAGGACATGAAGCCGAGCCGCACGCCGTGCTCCTTCTCGAAGCGCTCGCCGTACTTCTTGCGCAGGTCGATGATCGGCTGCATGTTCACTTCGTTGAAGGTCGTGAGGATGGCAGCCGTCTGCTGCGACTGCACCAGCCGCTCGGCGATGCGCGCGCGCAGGCGGGTCATCGGCACGCGCTTCTCGGGACGGTTGCCGAGCAGCCGCTCGACGTCCACCGCCGGCGGCAGCGGCGCCTTGGGCGCTGCCGGCGCCGCCGCGGGCTGGGCTTTCTGGATGTGCTCGAGCACGTCGGCTTTGGTAATGCGGCCGTCGCGCCCGCTGCCGGCGATGCGGCTGG
>QGUL01000424.1 GCA_003242425.1 Pseudomonadota bacterium
CAGCTCCACTTCCTTGGGATAGACGTTGTAGCCGCCGGTGATGATCAGGTCCTTGGCGCGGCCGACGATGGAGAGATAACCGTCTTCGTCCCACTGTCCGATGTCCCCGGTGCGGAACCAGCCGTCGTCGGTGAATTCCTGGCGCGTCTTCTCCGGCATGCCCCAGTAGCCGGCGAAGACGTTAGGGCCGCGGATCTGGATTTCGCCCGGCACGCCGGGGGCGCACGGCGCGCCGTCTTTATCCACCACCCGTACCGACACGCCGGGCAGCGGTTTGCCGACGGTGCCGCATTTGCGCTCGCCCGCGTAGGGATTGGACGTGATCATGCCGGCCTCGGACATGCCGTAGCGTTCCAGGATGGCGTGACCGGTGCGTTCCCTGAACGCCTCGAAGGTGGCGGGCAACAGCGGCGCCGAGCCGGAAACGAACAGGCGCATGTGCGCGACCGCCTCGCGCGTGAGCCCCGGCTCGTTCAACAGGCGGGTATAGAAGGTCGGCACGCCCATCAGCACGGTGGCGTCCGCGAGCCCCTTCAGCACCGCGGCGGCATCGAACTTTCGATAGAGCAGCATGCGCGCGCCCGCGAGCAGCACGGTGTGGAAGGCGACGAACAGCCCGTGGATGTGGAAGATCGGCAGCGCGTGCAGCAGCACGTCGGTCGCGGAAAACCGCCATTCGTCCGTCAGCACCTGCGCATTGGTGATGAGGTTGCCGTGCGTCACCATCGCGCCCTTGGAGCGGCCGGTGGTGCCGGAGGTGTAGATGATGACGGCGAGCGCGTCGTCCTCCACTTGCGCGTCGTCGTAGCGGTCGGGCGCTTCGCGCGCCGCGTCGATCAGCGTACCGGTGGCGTCGTCGCCGAGCGTGTGCAGGTGTTCCACCCCCGCCTCGTCCGCCAGCGTGCGCAGATGCTCGCGCGTCTCCGGCCGGCAGACGAGCAGGCGCGGTTTCGCGTCTTGCAGGAAATAGCGCAGTTCGTCCGTCTGATAGGCGGTGTTGAGCGGCAGATAGCACAGGCCCGCGCGCAGGCAGGCGAGATAGAGGAACAGCGCCTGCGGGCTCTTGTCCACCTGCACCGCCACGCGGTCGCCGCGTTGCAACCCCAGGCCCGTCAGATAGGCGGCCAGGCGGGCGCTCTCGCGTTCGAGGTCGGCGTAGGTGTAGCGCTCGCCGCGGTCGCAGGCGATCACGGTTTCGGGCAGGCGCAGCGCGAAGGCACGTGCGAAATAACTGTAGGCGTTCATGGTCTATGCCGGTACGTCGGGATCGAGCTGGCGCTCGATCCAGGCGATCTGATCTTTGAGCAGCAGTTTCTTGCGCTTGAGCCGTTGCAATTGCAGCTGGTCGCAGCCGGGGCGCGCGCCTTCGACGCGGATGTATTCGTCCAGCTCGCGATGTTCGCGTTTCAGTTGCGCCAGGCGTTCCAACAATTCGTCTACGTTCATCGCCGCCCGCCTGCACCCGGGACCGCGGCGTCGTGCCGGTGTGCCCACCACATCAGCACGATGCCGCCGACAATCATCGGCAGGGACAGCCATTGTCCCATGCTCATGCCCAGCGCGAGCAGGCCGAGGAAAGCGTCCGGCTCGCGGAAGAATTCGGCGATGAAACGGAATACCCCGTAGCCGATCAGGAACATCCCCGACACGGCACCCGTCGGGCGCGGCCTCGCGGCATAAAACCACAACAGCACGAAGAGCGCGATGCCCTCCAGGCCAAGTTGATAGAGCTGCGAAGGATGGCGCGGCTCGGGGCCGGCAGCGGGGAAGATCATCGCCCAGGGCAGATCGGGCGGCGCGACGCGGCCCCACAGCTCGCCGTTGATGAAATTGCCGAGCCGGCCGGTGCCCAGGCCGATGGGGACGAGCGGCGCGACGAAATCGGTGAGGGCGAGCCAACGCACGCGGGACCGGCGTGCCACCCACCAGAGCGCCAGCAGCACGCCGAGGAAACCGCCGTGGAAAGACATGCCGCCCTGCCATACGGCGAAGATCTCCAGCGGATGCTGGAAGTAGTAGGCAGGCTTGTAGAACAGCACATAACCCAGCCGCCCGCCGAGCACCACGCCCAGCACGCCGTAGAACAGCGTGTCGTCGAGCAGCCGCTGATCCACCGACCCGCTCTGTCCGCGCGCGATACGCAGCCGGCCCAGCAGATAGGCGGCCACGAAGCCGAC
>QGUL01000425.1 GCA_003242425.1 Pseudomonadota bacterium
GAAGTAGGATGGGCCCAGCCCACAGCGCGGGGCCCACGAGATTTAACGGGGCAACCACCATCAGCCCTACCGGCAGCGACACGTTCTCCCTCAGCAGCCAGGTTACGAGCGGTGTGACGAGCGTCAGCCACGCGGTCACGCCGAGCACGGCGATCATCACGCCGGAGCCGATCAGCCAGGCGAGCTGGATGGTCGCGCGGCGCATGTCGAGCACGGCGAGCAGCGCATAGCCGTGCGCGACGCGACGCACGGTGCGCCAGAGGAAGTCGAAGCGGCCCTCGAGCGGCTCGTCCCGTGCAGCGTTGAAGCGCGCACGATATTCCGGGGAAGCCGATTCGAGCGCCGCCTGATGCCGACGCGTCAGCTCTTCGGCCGATACGCCCATGAGCGGTCTAGCGGCGCGAAGTCAGCTTCGACAACAGGATGCCCGCCGCCACGGCGATGCCGACGGCCGCGAGCGGATTGGCCCGCACCATTTCGCGCGTCTGCTCGATGTAATGCTGGCCCTGGCTCATCCACTGTTCGCTGGACTCCACCAGCCGCTCCTTCGCCTGCTGGGCGCGGGAAGCCAGACGATCGACCGTCTGATGCGCAGTGGACGAGGCACGCTCGAGGGTGGCGGATGCGCGCTCGCGCATCGCCTCGGTTTCGTAGCTGCCACCGCTTTGGCCCTGGGTCTCCATAATGCCTTCTCCATCGGGTGAGATTTCGATGCAGTGCAGCGGAGGCAACGTCTATGCCCACTCAGCTCCGCCACTGCGCGCTCATGTCCGCGTGCGGGGCGTCTTTCTCCGGTCGGACTCCCCCGCCTTCTGACCGGGGTTCTCCGCACTGCTCGGCACGTTGGACGGAATGCCGCGACGTTCGGTATCGTGCAGCCCGCGTTCGATATCTTCGTAAGCGCGCGGAATATCGGTTTGCGGCTGATCGGTGGCGCGGTCGGTGCCGCGCATGCCGCTGTCGGGCGCTTCGTCGCGCTCGTTCGGCTGCCTTAGATCGTGTTGCGAGACGCGGCGGCGGAGGCCGCCTTCCTTTTCCACATCGTTCTGCTGCCGCGCGTACGCGTCGGGATTGCGCACGCCGGCCGGTGACGGCACCTTGGTCGGGTCTTTCTTGGCCATGAATCGCTCCGGTAACGTAATGCTCGATGCACCCCCCGTGCCGGGCGAACCAAAAGCTTGCGCGGTATGGGCTTTGCAGCCGGCATTGCATCCGTCGTCGAGGAACAGGCAATGCCCAGAACCAGACGCCGCCGGGACGCGCGCAACGCCGTCGCCCTGCTGATCGAGGATCACCGCCGGCTGCAGAAACTGTTCAAGGACTTCGACAGGCTCGATCGCGCCGACGAGGAAGCGCGCATCGAAATCGTCGAGACGGCGTGCGCGGAGCTGAAGCTGCACACCATCCTCGAGGAAGAGATCTTCTACCCCGCCGTGCGCTCCAAAGCCGCGCCGGAGGACGCGGACTCGCTGGCCGAAGCGGCCATCGAGCACGAAGTCGCCGAGATGCTGATCGACCGGCTGGGCGAAACCGAGCCTGGCGACCCGGACTACGCCGCGCTGTTCAAGGTGCTGAGCGGATACGTCCGGCAGCACATCAAGGAAGAGGAGAGGACGCTCTTTCCCAGGGCACGCAAAATGAACGGGCTCGATCTCGAGGAACTGTGCATGGCGATGCTGGCGCGCCGCGACCAGTTGCTCGCCGCCGCCGAATCGGCGAATGAAGCTTTGGAGGGCGAGCTTACCGAAGCCGATCCGGCGAACGCGCCGAAGGAAAACGCGGGCGTCCACCGCGCCCGGAGCGTACGCTAGGCGATGAAAGGCTTGTCGTAATCCGACAGCCGGCCTTTCAGTATTCCCCGCAGAAACCAGGCCACGCTGGCGGCCAGCGCTTCGTCGTACCAGTTGTACATGCCGCTCACACCGACCACGATCCCGTCCACACACACCGCGCCGCCGAGCACCGCGTCCCCGGACTCGAGGAGCTGCGGCGCGGTGACCGCGAGGCCGTAGCTGTCGCGCCCCGTCCGCCAGGACACGTTGGCTTTGGCGCGGCCGTCCATGGGGTAATCGGCGTCCCAGGGCCCGCGTTTGAGGCTCCCCTCGAACGGCCGGCCTTTTAACACATCTTAAGCCTGCCACCAAAAAGAAAGAGTAGAAATCGGG
>QGUL01000426.1 GCA_003242425.1 Pseudomonadota bacterium
CGCCTAACTTGTCTGGGATGGAGAATGAGAATGAAAAACTCACTTATAAGAACGGCCGACGCTATTGATCGGTTCATCGACCGGATAGGAGTCTTGACCTCCTGGCTCTGTCTGGTGCTGGTCCTGCTGATCGCAGTGGAAGTGATCCTGCGTTACACCATGAGTCTCGGGGCGGTGTGGGCGCAGGAGCTGGAGTGGCACCTCCTTGCGGTCATCGCGCTGTGGGGGATTTCCTACACGCAGAAGGAGGATGCGCACGTCCGCGTCGACATCCTCTATCAGAACTATGGCGAACGCACCAAAAACTGGCTCGAATTCCTGAGCGCGCTGCTGGTGATGGTGCCGCTGTCCTTCTATATCGCCTGGCTAGGCTGGGATTTTATGATGCACTCCTATCGCATCGGCGAAATCTCGCCCGACCCGGGCGGCATTCCGCACCGCTGGGTGCTGAAGTCCTTCGTGATGACCGGGTTCTTCCTGCTCGGCGTCCACAGCCTCGCCATCCTGCTGCGCAGCGCAGCACGCCTCTTCCATAAGAACGACAACGGAGGCCGCCATGCCGCTCAATGAGGTTTACGCCATCGGCATGCTGCTGTGCTTTGTCGTGCTGCTGTTCGCCGGCGTGCGCGTGGCTTACGCCATCGCGGCTTCGGGCTTCATCTTCGGCCTGATCGGCTTCGGGCCGCTGCTGTTCAACCTGCTGCCCGCGCGCATGTACGGTGTGGCGACCAACTACACGCTGCTTGCCGTGCCGCTGTTCGTGTTCATGGGCGTGATGCTGGAGAAGTCGCGCATCGCCGAAGACATGCTCGACGTGATGGGGCATCTTGCCGGGCGCGTCAACGGCGGCATGGGCGTGGCGATCATCCTCGTCGGTGTGATGATGGGCGCGGCCACGGGCATCGTCGGGGCCACGGTGGTGACGCTGGGCCTGATCGCGCTGCCGACGCTGCTGCGCCGGGGCTACAACACGGGCCTCGCCACCGGCGCCATCTGCGCCTCCGGCACGCTGGGTCAGATCATCCCGCCGAGCCTGATCCTGATCCTGCTCTCGGACCTCATGGGCGAATCGGTCGGCACGCTGTTCGCCGCAGCGCTCATCCCGGGGTTGATGCTTGCCGGCCTGTACGTGATCTACATCCTGGCCCTGGGCTTCTTCCGTCCGGATTTCGCGCCTGCGTTGCCGGCGGAGGAGCGCGCGCGCGTATCGGGGCGCGAGCTGCTCAAGCGCACGCTGCTCGGCGTGGTGCCGCCGCTGGCGCTGGTGTTCGCGGTGCTGGGGTCGATCATCGGTGGCGTCGCCGCGCCGACGGAGGCGGCGGCTATGGGCGCGGCCGGTTCCATCCTCGTGGTCGCGCTGCTCGGCAAGCTGAGCTGGAAGGTGCTGAACGACACGATGCGCGACACCCTGAAGACCACGGCGATGATCTTCTTCATCGTCATGGCTTCGCAGGTGTTCAGCCTCGCGTTCCGTGGTCTCTCCGGCGAGGATCTCATCGCCGAGTTCATGGGCGCGCTTCCCGGCGGCATCTGGGGCGCGATCATATTCATGATGGTGCTGCTGTTCATCCTCGGCTTTTTCCTCGAGTGGATCGAGATCTCCTACATCGTGTTGCCGCTCCTGCTGCCGATTTTCGTCGCGGCCGACGTCAACATGGTGTGGCTGGCGATGCTCGTCTGCATGAACCTGCAGACCTCCTTCCTCACGCCGCCTTTCGGCTGGGCGCTGTTCTTCATGAAGGGGTGCGCGCCGCCGGAGGTCCGCACGGGCGACATCTACAAGGGCGTCATCCCGTTCATCGTCATCCAGATCATCGGGCTGGTGCTGCTTGCGACGTTCCCGCAGATCTCGCTCTGGCTGCCGACGGCGATCGGCTGGATGAAGTAAGGAAGGGCGGCGGCCTTCACGGCTGCCGCCGAAGGAGAGGACCATGAACAACACCGCCTGGGGAATGCGCGGTATTGCCGTCGCACCGCACGCGCTCGCGGCACAGTCGGCGGTGGCGGTGCTGCGCGAGGGCGGCAATGCCCTGGAAGCGATGATCGCCGCCGCCGCGACCATTGCGGTCGTCTATCCGCACATGAACGGGATCGGCGGCGATTCCTTCTGGCTGTTGCATGCGCCGGGGACGGGCGGGCGCGGCATCGATGGGAGCGGCGGCGG
>QGUL01000529.1 GCA_003242425.1 Pseudomonadota bacterium
GTACAGGACCGCGTCGGACAGCAGCCAGATGACGACGCCGTAGACGAGGCCTGTCAGCAGCTTCAGGAAGAATTCCGAGAAGACCACGCCGCCCGCGTAATGCTCGACGATCAGCGTGATCGCATACACGATCGCAGTCAAAAGATAGAACAGCATCACGACGACGGCGACCGCCTTTGCGATCAGGCAGAACGAGCCCTGCTCCCGCGCCCATTTTTTGAACGCGTCCTTGACGGCGGGCGTCTTTGCCGCCTTTTCGGTCTTTTCCTTCTTCGGCGGATCAAACATCAGCTCGGGCTCCTTCGCAATCACCGCGCCGCACGCGTCGCACACGGTCGCGTCGTCGGGCAGCGTTTTTCCGCATTTCGGACAGTACATCGTTTCGTTCCTCCTTATTCGCATTATTCGTACAGGTAATCGTCGCCGATCATCTCATAGGTTTCCCGATGGAACACGGCGGCCGCCTTGGCTTCCTCCAGCCAGAGGTCGAACTGCTCCTCCCACGCCTCGTCCGTCAGCGCGGCGCTTGCCGCGGCGCGGATCAGGTCCTCGATCGACGCGCGGTCGACCGGCCCTTCCGGGATCGTTTCGACCAGCTTCACGATCACATACGCGCCGTCGATCAGCGTCGGCGCGGAATATTCGCCGGGCGCAAGCGTCTTCAGGACCGCCTGCAGGTCGCCGTTGCGCGCATCCGTGCCGTTCTTATAGACGAGCCGCTCGTCGAGGCCGGTTTCGCCTTCGCCGTGCGCGTTGTACGCATCCATGACGTCCTCAAACGACGTGCCGTCCGCAAGCGCCGCGTGCGCCTGCTCGCACTTTTCGCGCACTTCGCCGTAGTATGCGGCCTCCAGCGCTTCGGTGTCCGCCTTCAGCGCGGCATACTCCGTCTCGATCTCAGCCTTGCGCGCTTCGTCGCCGCCGTTCAGGAGGATCGCGCCGTACTCCGCTTCGAGCGCGGACAGCTTCGTGCGGTTCTCCGCGATCGCGGGATCGGGATCGCCTTCCGGCGCGATCTCAACGACCTGCACGCGTACATAGCCCTCCGGCGCGTACAGCACGGGCGTTTCGCTGAGCCCGCTTTCGTAGCTCATGACGTCGTAGTAGTATTCCTCGGCCTTTTCGGTATACCGGGTCTTCTGGTCCTCAAGCGTCTTCTGATACCATTCCTCGATCGCGTCGTCGCCGGCCGGTTCGCCCGCAACGCGCTCCTGCAAAAGCACGGTCAGCTTGTCGATCCGATAGCTCTCCGCATAGCTGTTCTGCTCCATCGCAAGGTAGTCCTCGAACACGAAGCCCTCGTAGAACATCTGCGCAAGCTGCTCGTTGATCCCGTCGGTCGCAGCCGCGATCTGGTCCTCGGTCAGCATCGACGCGTCGTCCTTGATATCGTCGGCCGCGCCGTAATAGTACGCGAACTGGCACAGCAGCGCGCTGCGCTCCTCCTCAACCTGCTCGCGGGCGAGGGCTTCGAACTCCGCTTCCTCCTCCTCGGAGAGCGTGATGCCGAGCGTTTCGGCCTTCCACAGCGGCAGGTAGTAGCGGATCAGCTCGTCCTCGACCATGGCAAAGCACTGCTCAACGTCTTCGCCCGTGATCTCGCCGGTGTAGGAGAACATGCTGATGTAGGAATCGAACATGTTCGCGACCTCGTCCGCCGTGATCTTGACGTCGCCGAGCTCAAACGCGATCGCGTTGCCGTCAAACGCCGTAACGTCCGTGGGATCGTCCGCAGGCGCGGGCTTTGCGGTCGCCTGTTCGGCGGGCTTGTCCGTCGCCCCCTCGGCGTCCTCGGTCTTCGGCACAAGGCACGCGGCCATGGACAGCGCCATCAGAATTGCCGTGGTGACGGCAAGAAGTCTTTTCCAATGCTTCATATAGATATAAGGGTTCCTTTCCGTGGTTTTCTCCTATTATACTCCCGGATCGGGGTCGATGCAATGCATCAGTCTGTAAACTAATTGTGGAAGTTTTTTGACAAAATCGCGACTGTTATAGGTTTTGTTCGTCCAGACCACCGCCGCAGGCTCTGCCGCATGCAGTCTGAGGTCCGGCTCCTCGGACAAAACGGCGAGCAGCCGCATGCCGTCCGGATGCGCCGACGCGTCGTAGGTCATCGTGACCCTGCCGTCGCGCACGGCGACGGAGGAGAA
>QGUL01000427.1 GCA_003242425.1 Pseudomonadota bacterium
CGCTAGGCACTTGCCGGTTTGGTCGGCACGCCAAGATGCAACGGCGCCTTCAGTTTCTCCGGCAGCACGCGCCCCATCCGGGCGCGGCGGCCGACGTGATGCTCGAACCTGGCGCCGGACAGCACGAGCTCCTTCTCCTTACCCCGCAGCGTCCCCTTCACCACCACCGCACGTTCGGACGTCACGACGGCCGCGACGAGTTTCTCCTTCTCTTCCAGGCCCATGAGGATCAGGCCGCGGCCCTTGCTCATGTAGCGCAGCTCTTCCAGGCTGTAGGCCAGCAACCGCGGCTCCTCCGCCAGCGTGACGACCATCGCCTTGTCGGAAGGCTCGAACATGAACGGCGGGATGGGCGTTTCGCCCTCGTCGACGCTCAGGAACTCGCGGCCCGCACGGCGGTTGGAAATCATGTCGGCGATCTTGGTGTAGAAGCCGTAGCCGCCGGTGGTGCCCACCAGCACGTGGGTGTCGGGTTTGCCCGCCACGCAATACATGATCTTCGCGCCGTCCTGCACGTCCACCAGCGAGGAGGCCGGCACGCCGTCGCCGCGCGCGGGCGGCAGTTGCGCGGCTTCCACGGTGTAGGCGCGGCCCTTGGAATCGAGGAACACCACCGGATCGACGGTGCGGCACTGGATAAGGGCCTGCAGGCTGTCGCCCTCCTTGAAGGACAGGGTCGAGGGATCGACGTTCCAGCCCTGCCGTGCGCGCACCCAGCCGTTCTTGGAGAAGATCACTGTGACCGGCTCGTCGATCACCGGCGTCTCGATGGTGGCCTTCTCCGACTCCTCGATCTTGGTCCGGCGTTTGTCGCCGAAAGTCTTGGCGTCCGCCTCGATCTCGGAGATAACCAGTTCCTCCAGTGCCTTGCGCGAATTGAGGACCTTCTCCAGCCCCTTCTGCTCGGCGCGCAGGTCCTTGAGCTCCTGCTCGATCTTGATGTGCTCGAGCCGCGCCAATTGCCGCAAGCGGATCTCGAGGATGTCCTCGGCCTGTCGCTCGGTGAGTTTGAAGGCCTTGATGAGCTCCGCCTTGGGATCGTCGGCGTTGCGGATGATCTTGATCACCTTGTCGACGTTGAGCAGCACCAGCATCCGCCCTTCGAGGACGTGAATGCGGTCGAGCACCTGATCGAGACGGTAGCGGGTGCGCCGCGTCACGGTGGCGAAGCGGAACTGCAGCCACTCGTACAACACTTCGCGCAGGGATTTGGTGGTGGGCCGCCCGTCCAGCCCCACCATCACCAGGTTGATCGGGATGTTGGTCTCCATGCTCGTCTTGGCGAGCAGGAGATTGATGAAATCGTCCTGATCGACGCGCGAGGTCTTCGGCTCGAACACCAGGCGCACCGGATTGGCGCGGTCCGATTCGTCGCGCGCCTTGTCGAGCATCGACAGCATGAGCTGCTTCTCGCGCTGCTGCTCGGCGCTGACGCTCTTCTTGCCGGCCTTAGGCTGGGGATTGGTGATGGCTTCGATTTCCTCCAGCACCTTGCGCGCGGACGTGCCGGGCGGCAGTTCGGTGACGACGAGCTGCCACTGGCCGCGCGCGAGCTTCTCGATCGTCCAGCGCGCCCGCACCCGCACCGAGCCGCGCCCCGTTTCGTAAGCGGCCTTGATCTCGGCGCGCGGCGTGATGATCTGCCCGCCGCCCGGGAAATCCGGCCCCTTGATGTGCTTCATCAACCCGGCGACGCTGATCTCGGGATCGCGGATCATCGCGATCGCGGCGGCGGCCACCTCGTTGAGGTTGTGGGGCGGAATCTCGGTCGCCATGCCGACCGCGATGCCCGAGGAGCCGTTCAACAGCACCACCGGCAGCCGCGCCGGCAGCACCACCGGCTCCATGCGCGTGCCGTCGTAGTTGGGCGCGAAATCGACCGTGCCCTGGTCCAGCTCGCTCAGCAAAATCTCGGCGAACCTGGTCAGCCGCGCTTCGGTGTAGCGGTATGCGGCCGCCTCGTCGCCGTCGCGCGACCCGAAGTTCCCCTCGCCGTCGATGAGGGGAAAGCGCATGGTGAAGTCCTGCGCCAGGCGAACCAGCGCGCGGTACACCGACCGGGCCCCTGGGGGGGGGAAGCGGCCCAGCACGGCCCGAACCCTGTCTTTTAAAAAAATTAAACGCTCCCA
>QGUL01000428.1 GCA_003242425.1 Pseudomonadota bacterium
GCGATCGCGCGCGGGGAGAACGGCCGTCCGCTGGTATCGAAGGAAACCGTGGTGCTCATCACCCTGCCCAAGCGTGAGAGCGGCGTGCTCACCAACATCACGACGCGCGGCATCGGTGCGGCGGGGCTCGCGCTGCGGCCGCAGGTGCGCATCGTCCAGGGGCGCATGCTGCGTTTCGGCACTTCGGAAATCGTCGTCGGGCGGGGCGTGGCCGAGCGCTTCGACGGCGCGGCGCTGGGCCAGCGGCTGCGTTTCGGCGGACGTGAATGGCCGGTGGTGGGCGTGTTCGACGCCGGCGGCGCCGCATTCGACTCGGAAGTGTGGGGCGACAGCGAGCAACTGATGCAGGCTTTCAGGCGCCAGAGCTATTCGTCGGTGGTGGCGCGCCTGACTTCGGCGGGCGCCTTCGATGCGTTCAAGGCGGCGGTCGAAAAGGACCCGCGCCTGCCGGTCGACGTGAAGCGCGAACGCGCGTTCTACGAAGAGCAGTCAAAGACCATGTCGACTTTCATCAGCTACCTGGGCGTGACGCTCTCGGTGATCTTTTCCATCGGCGCGATGATCGGCGCCATGATCACCATGTACGCCGCGGTGGCGAACCGCACCGCCGAGATCGGCACCTTGCGCGCACTGGGCTTCGGTCGCGCCGGCATCCTGGGCGCCTTCCTGCTCGAATCGCTCGCGCTCGGCGTGGTGGGATGGGCGATCGGCATCGCACTCGCTTCCCTCATGCAGCTCGTCCACATCTCGACGATGAACTGGCAGTCCTTCGCCGAAGTGGCGTTCTCCTTCGCCATGACGCCCGATATCGTGCTGAAGTCGCTGGTCTTCGCCCTGGTCATGGGCTTCCTGGGCGGCGTGCTGCCCGCGCTGCGCGCGGCGCGGCTGAATCTCGTGGATGCGCTGCGTGCCGCGTGAGCCGGCGCACAAACGATCGGCCAGCAAAGGTTCGATCCTTCCCCGCGGCGCAGAAGGCGGGCGCAGCTGAAAGCGCGCCGAACGGCCGGCAGTTCCGAAGCAGCGCAACCGGGACCGGTTTAGAATCCGCGCGTCATCTTTGTCCAAGTCGCCGTGCACGCCGTTTTGCGCCGTCGCCGTCTGCCGATCTGGATCGTCGCGCTGTCGCTGCTGTGGCAGTTGCTGCTGCCCTGGTCGCAGGCCCGGAGCGCGACCGGGGAACTCGTTCCGGTCTGCACGACGACCGGCCTCCAGTGGATCGCGCTGCACGACGCGCCCGCATCGCAGGGGCAGTCGGACCGCGACCAGCATTGCGCGCTGTGCTGGCTCGGCCACGAAGGGCCGGGACTGCACGACGCGCGCGGTGCGCCGACGCATACCGTCGCGATCACGCGGGCGGCGCGTGCGACGCCCGCGATACGCCCGGCCGGCAGCGAGCCGGGCGTTCCGCCTCCCATACGCGCGCCACCTTTCCGCTCCTGACGCTTACCACCGTCTGACACGTACACGTACGGCCGGTTGCCGCATGGCGCCGGCCGCCCGATGTCGCGCGCGCAAAGCGCGCCTGTGGAGCAATAAGGATGAACAACATCAAGCTGACCCGCGCAGCGGTAACGCTGTGCGCGCTCGCAATGAGCTTTGCCGTCCGGGGCGCGGAGGAGGAATTGGATGCGGTCGTGGTCACCGCGACACGCGATACGGACGGCCCCACCATGACGCAACCGACGCTGCGCGTCGCCCGGGAGCGGATCAACCGTACCCCGGGCGGCGTGCATGTCGTCGATACCGACGACATCGCTACGAGCCGCGTTTCGACGCAGGCCGACATCTTCCGCTACGCGCCCGGTGTTTATGCGCAGCCGCGCTTCGGCGCCGAAGAGGCGCGCCTGTCCATCCGCGGATCGGGCATCCAGCGCACGTTCCATCTGCGCGGCATCAAGCTGCTGCAGGACGGGGTGCCGATCAGCCTGCCGGACGGCTCGGCCGACTTCCAGTCCATCGAGCCTCTGGCGACGCGCTATATCGAGGTTTACCGCGGCGCGAACGCGCTGCGCTACGGCGCGAACACGCTCGGCGGCGCGCTCGACGGCCGCCGGAGCGCGGGGTCCGAGGCGGCGCCGCGGCGACCCTGGTGAGCCCTCGGAGTGTCCGCTGCGTGGCCTGACCAAC
>QGUL01000429.1 GCA_003242425.1 Pseudomonadota bacterium
CCCGGTGTTTGTATTCCTTGGTATTGCCGGGTCCTGGGGGATTTCGTACAGGTCGCGCGCCTCTTCCTGGTCGCGGCGCTGCTGGTCCAGCGCGGGCGAGGCGGGCTTGATCGCCCAGCCGTTGTCGCCCGTGTAGCCCTCGCCCCACCAGCCGTCGAGGATGGAGAGGTTGATGACGCCGTTCATGCCGGCTTTCATGCCCGAGGTACCGGACGCCTCCAGCGGATAGATCGGGTTGTTGAGCCACACGTCGACGCCCGTGGTCAGCCGCCGCCCCAGGCGCATGTCGTAGCCTTCAAGCAGCAAGATGTGGCCCTCGAACTCCGGCATGCGCGACACGCGCGCGACCTCGCGGATCAGGTCCTGGCCCGGCACGTCGGCCGGATGCGCCTTGCCGGCGAAGATGAACAGCACCGGACGTTCGGGGTCGGAAATGATCTTGTGCAGCAGCTCCAGGTCGTTGAACAGCAGCGTGGCGCGCTTGTAGGTGGCGAAACGCCGACCGAAGCCGATGGTGAGCACGTTGGGCGATTCGGGATCGACCAGGCGCAGCAGCCGGTCCAGATGCGCTTCGCTGCCGTGATTGCGGAAGTGCTGGATGCGGATGCGGTGGCGCACCAGGTGCAGCATCTGCGCCTTGAGATGCTGGCGCGTGCTCCAGTAGATGTGGTCCGGAATGGCCATCAGCCGTTCCCACATCTCCGCGTCGCTGTGGCGCGTCCCCCAGTCGAAAGCCATAAAACGCTCGAAGATCGGGCCCCATTCAGGTGCGATGAACGTGGGCGCGTGCACGCCGTTGGTGACGTAGGTAACCGGGTTCTCCTCCGGCGGCACCTGCGGCCATAGCTCCTGCAGCATCTCCGAGCTCACGCGGCCGTGGATGCGCGACACCCCGTTGTGATAGCGCGAGCCGCGCACGGCCAGCGCGGTCATGTTGAAGTCAGGATTGAACGAAGTGCGGCCGAGCGCGAGCAGCTGCTCCGGCGCGAGGCCGAGCTCTTCACAGTAGTGCTGGAAGTACTGCGCGATCATTTCCTCGGCGAAATGATCGTGACCGGCCGCGACCGGCGTATGCGTGGTGAACACGGTGTTGACCGCGACCGCCTCGAGCGCGGTGGCGAAGTCCAGCCCATGGCGCATGGCGACGCGGATGCGCTCCAGGACCAGAAACGCGGCATGCCCTTCGTTGATGTGCCACACGGTCGGCTTCAGCCCCAGCGCCGTGAGCGCGCGCACGCCGCCCACGCCGAGCACGATCTCCTGCTCGATGCGGGTGGTACGGTCGCCGCCGTAGAGATGATGGGCGATGTCGCGATCGCGTTCGCTGTTGGCTTCGATGTCCGTGTCGAGCAGATAGATCCTGACGTGGCCGACCCGGGCCTCCCATACCTGCGCATGGACGACGCGTCCCGGCAGCTCGACCTGGATGCGCAGGGGCTCGCCGTTCTCCTGCGTCACCGCCGTGATCGGCAGATCGTCGAAATCGGAATCCTGGTAGTGCGGCTGCTGATTGCCTTCGGCGTCGATGGTCTGCGAGAAATAGCCTTGACGATAGAGCAGGCCGACGCCGACGAAGGGCAGACGAATGTCGCTTGCGGCCTTGCAATGATCGCCGGCGAGGATGCCGAGCCCGCCGGAATAGATCGGCAGGCTTTCGTGGAAGCCGAACTCGGCGCAGAAGTACGCGACCAGATCGTTCTGCCGCAACCACTCCGAGCCGTTGCGCCGCAGGGGTTCGGAGTGATAGCTGTCGTAGGCCGACAGCACGCGGTTGAAGGCGCTGAGGAAAGCCGGGTCGTCGGCGGCCTCGAACAGGCGCTGTTCGTCGACCCGCTTCAGCATCGCCTTGGGGCTGTGGCCCACCGCGTCCCAGAGTGCGGGATGCAGACGCGCAAACAAAGCGCGCGTGGCGCGGTCCCAGCTATACCAGAGGTTGTTGGCCAGTTCCTCCAGCCGCGCGAGCCGCGGCGGAATGTTGGGGTTGACGTCGATGGTGTACTGGGTGGGGTGCGTCATCGTGCACGTCCTAGCAAGTGCTGTGCGAGGCCACCCGCATGATAACGGAACGCGGCAGACGCCTCGGAGATGTAGGATAAACGCCGCCTACAGGCCACCCAGAGGCGC